>NZ_JBHXME010000054.1:0-59933 GCF_042721125.1 Streptomyces sp. NPDC058469 | reverse complement strand
AGGAAGAGTTCGGGCGAGGCGGTGGCTGTCTCCACGCCGTGGCCGGGCAAGCGAAGGGGCGCCCTCTCCGCATGTACGGCTGCCTGCTGCGACTGCGACTGCGACGGCTACTGCGCGCCGGGGCGCACCAGCCCGCTCTCGTACGCGTACACCGCGGCCTGCACCCGGTCGCGCAGGCCCAACTTGGTGAGGACGTGCCCCACGTGCGTCTTGACGGTGGTCTCGCTCACGAACAGGTCGGCGGCGACCTCCGCGTTCGACAGCCCGCGCGCCACCAGCTTCAGCACCTCGACCTCGCGCTCGGTCAACGTGTGCAGGGCGTCCGGCACCGGCTCGTCACCGGACGGCAGATGACCGGCGTACTTGTCGAGCAGCCGCCGCGTGATGCTGGGCGCGAGCATGGCCTCACCGGCGGCCACCACCCGGATCGCCTGCACGAGTTCGTTCGCCGGCGCGTCCTTGAGCAGGAAGCCACTGGCACCGGCCCGCAACGCCTCCACGACGTACTCGTCGAGATCGAAGGTGGTCAGCACCAGCACCTTCGCCGGACCGTCCCGCCCGGGACCGGTGATCTGCCGGGTCGCCTCCACCCCGTCCATCCGCGGCATACGGATGTCCATCAGCACCACATCGGGCTGCAGAGCCCGCACCTGGTCGAGCGCCTGCAGACCGTCACCGGCCTCGCCGACGACCGCGAGATCCTGCTCCGCCTCCAAAATCATCCGGAACCCGGTTCGCAGCAGCGGCTGGTCATCAACCAGTAGGACGCGGATGGCCACGTGAATCTCCTTCGCTAGCCCGGGCCCATTCTGCCCTGCTCGACGCCGGGCGACTCGACCGGCCTGAGGCGCGGCTACCGGGTCTTGGTGGGGGCGTGCGTCGGGGGCGTGTGTTGGGCCTTCGGCTTGAACCCCGTTTGCTGTGTCCGGGCTTCCGGTGGGGACGCCGTACGGGCCCCTTGGCGGAAAGGTCCGTCCCTCGCCTATGACCCCTTGGCGGAGAGATCGTCCGCAGCCTCCGGACCGGAGACGGAAGCCCCTTCCGGTACATCCGCGCCCTCGCCGGAAGTACCGACCACCATCTCCAGCCCCCCAGCGGAAGTAGGGCCTGCCGCCTCAGCGCCCCCGGCGGAAACACCGACCGCCGCCTCAACACCCCCGTCAGAACCGCCGTCGGCCCTCCGTACCGGCAACGGATACGGCGGGGGAGTGCCGCCGAACTCCGGGCACACCTCCTGGTGGTCGCACCAGCCGCACAGCTTGGTCGGGCGTGGGCGCCAGTCGCCCGTCTCCGTGGCGAGGCGGATCGCCTCCCACAGGGCCAGCAGCTTGCGCTCCACCCGCTCCAGGTCGGCGATGACGGGGTCGTAGGTCACCACGTCCCCGCTGCCCAGATACACCAGCTGAAGCCGTCGCGGGACGACCTGCTTCAGCCGCCAGACCACCAGGGCGTAGAACTTCATCTGGAACAGCGCGCCCTCGGCATACTCGGGCCGAGGCGCCTTGCCGGTCTTGTAGTCGACGATCCGCACATCGCCCGTGGGCGCCACATCGACCCGGTCGATGATCCCGCGCAGCTTCAGTCCCGAATCCAGCTCGGCCTCGACGAACATCTCCCGCTCGGCGGGCTCCAGCCGTGTCGGATCCTCCAGGGAGAACCATCGCTCGACCAGCCGCTCCGCCTCCCCGAGCCAACGCGCCAGCCGCTCGCCCTCGGGATCATCGGCGAACAGCTCCACGACCTCCGGCCGGGACTCCCGCAGCCGGTCCCACTGTCCGGGGATCAGTGACTTGGCCCGCGGCGCCGTCCGCTCGGCCGCCGGCGCGTCGAAGAGCCGCTCAAGCACCGAGTGCACCAGGGTCCCCCTGGTCGCCGCCTCGCTGGGTTTCTGCGGCAGCCGGTCGATCACCCGGAACCGGTACAGCAACGGGCACTGCATGAAGTCACTGGCACGCGAGGGCGACAACGAGGCAGGCGCTATGGCGACGCGCTCGACCACGCCCACGGTCCCCGTCCCCACCGTCACTGCCGCGGTCGGCTCCGCCGCCGCGCCCTCGTCGCCGACTGTCCCCGCGACGCCCTCCGCACTGGTCTCCATGCCCACAGACCTTACGGCCCGCCACTGACAGTGACCCGATCCCGGCCGACGCGCCCGCGACAGCCGGGGAAACGCGGGGGGTGCCGGGGCGGAACGCGTCGCGACCGCCGCATACCATCGACCCGAGACCCCTCCGCCCGGTTGGTGCGGAGGATGCTTCGAACGAGGGGACACCGTGGACGAGAGCGGCGGGAGCGGGCAGCCGCGGTCCGGCACCAACGAGCCGACCGAACACGCCACGGGTGCCACGACCCCGGCCGCCGCCCCCGGCACCCCCGAACCGAAACCCGACGACTCCGCCCACGGAAAGCCCGAGACATCCGCTCAGGAGCACGGGGACGCGAAGGCGTCGTCCGGAGAGCACGAGAGCGCGACCGAGCCACCCGAGGACCGCACGGACGCGACCGCTCCGTCCGAAGAGCGCAGGGCCACGGGTACGTCGTCCGAGGACCCCAAGGACGCGAGCACGACATCCCAGGACCGCGGCGGAAGCACGTCGCCTGGGGAGCACAGGGCCGCGGGCGCATCGTCCCAGGACCCCGGCGACGCGAACACGTCGTCCGGAGAGCACGAGGGTGTCAGCGCCCTGTCCGAGACCCGCGAGCACGCGACCTCGTCGTCCGAAGCCCGCGAGGAGTCGAGCACGTCGCTCGAACACACCACGCGCGACGGCGACTTGGAGCCTGGCACGTCGTCCGGGCCTGCCGCAGAGGGTCGTACGGAGCCGGAATCACCGTCCGGGTCCGCCGAGAACGGCGCTGCGGAGACGGAGACGCCCCCCGACTCCTCCGGCCCCACCACGCACCACCGTGCGGAGACGGAAGAGACCTCCGGAGCCACCGCGCACAGCCGTACGAACACGGAGGGCACGTCCGCGCCCACCACGAACCAGCGCACGGCGCCCGAGGCGACCGACACGTCGTCCGGGCCAGCGGCACAGGACCACAGCGAGCCCGGCACGTCGCCCGCCCCCTCGCCGCCCAGCCGCCTAAACGGTGAGCCGAAACGTGACGGCACCTCCACGGGCAACGACCACGGCGCCGACAACACCGACGACCACGACCACACCCCCAGCCACCCGAACCTCCCCTACGCCCACACCGACCCCAACGCCGCCCCCCACGCAGACCCCCGCATCGCCAAGGGACGCCCCCCGCAGCGCCCCAAGGAGCCCGGCGGCGGGCTGCTGATGGGGCGGCCTTTCGGGGTGCCTGTCTACGTCGCGCCCAGTTGGTTCCTCGTCGCCGCGCTCATCACCTGGGTGTTCGGCGGTCAGCTCGGCCGCGTGCTGCCCGAGCTCGGCGCCGCCCGCTACCTCGTGGCCCTCTTCTTCGCGGTCGCCTTCTACGGCTCGGTCCTGGTGCACGAACTCGCCCACACCGTCGCCGCACTCCGCTTCAAACTCCCGGTCCGCCGTATCCAGTTGCAGTTCTTCGGCGGTGTCTCCGAGATCGAGAAGGAGGCCGAGACGCCCGGCAGGGAGTTCGTGCTGGCCTTCGTCGGCCCGCTGCTCTCGCTGATCCTCTCGGGGATCTTCTACGTGGCCATGCTGCCCGTCGAACCCGGCACCGTCCCCGGCGTCCTGCTGGCCGGGCTGATGGTCTCCAACCTCATCGTGGCCGCGTTCAACCTCCTGCCCGGCCTGCCCCTCGACGGCGGCCGTATGCTCCGCGCCGTCGTCTGGAAGATTACCGGCAGGCCCATGAGCGGCACGATCGCCGCCGCCTGGGTCGGCCGCGCCCTCGCCGTCTCCGTCCTGATCGGCCTCCCGCTGCTCACCCAGACCGGCGCCCTCGGTACCAACACCGAGGACATCAGCGGCATGGACACCGTCACGGACGCCCTGCTCGCCGCGATCCTCGCCGCGATCATCTGGACCGGCGCCGGCAACAGCCTCCGTATGGCCCGACTGCGCGAACACCTTCCGGAACTCCGCGCCCGCAACCTCACCCGCCGCGCGGTACCCGTCGAGACCAACACCCCGCTCTCCGAGGCCCTGCGCCGCGCCAACGCCGCCGGCGCCCGCGCCCTGGTCGTCGTCGACGCCGACGGCCAGCCCCTCTCCCTCGTCCGCGAGGCCGCCATCGTCGGTGTCCCCGAACACCGCCGCCCCTGGGTCGTCGTCAGCGGCCTCGCCCAGGACCTCACGGACGGCATGCGCGTCTCCGTCGAGCTGGCCGGAGAGGACCTCCTGGACGCGTTGCGCGCCACCCCCGCCACCGAGTACCTCGTGGTCGAGGAGACCGGCGAGATCTACGGCGTCCTGTCCGCCGCCGACGTGGAGCGCGCCTTCGTGAAGGCCATGGCCCGCCCCAACTGAGGCACGCGCGCGTGGTCGGCGGCCCTAGCAATCGCCGGTAGGCTGGTCACATGTCCGAACCGACCGGTGCCGCCCGCAGGCGCGGGCCCTTCAAGGTCGGGGACCAGGTTCAGCTGACGGACCCCAAGGGCCGCCACTACACGTTCACGCTCGAAGCCGGGAAGAATTTCCACACCCACAAGGGTTCCTTCCCGCACGACGAACTGATCGGTGCTCCCGAGGGCAGCGTTGTCCGCACCACCGGCAACGTCGCCTACCTCGCGCTGCGCCCCCTGCTCCCCGACTACGTCCTGTCCATGCCCCGCGGCGCCGCCGTGGTCTACCCCAAGGACGCGGGGCAGATCCTGGCCTTCGCCGACATCTTCCCCGGCGCACGTGTCGTGGAAGCGGGCGTCGGCTCCGGCTCGCTCAGCAGCTTCCTGCTGCGCGCCATCGGCGACCAGGGCATGCTGCACTCCTACGAGCGCCGCGAGGACTTCGCCGAGATCGCCCAGCAGAACGTGGAGCGCTACTTCGGCAGCCCGCACCCCGCCTGGCAGCTCACCGTCGGCGACCTCCAGGACAACCTGTCCGACACGGACGTCGACCGCGTCATCCTCGACATGCTCGCCCCCTGGGAGTGCCTGGAGGCCGTCTCCAAGGCGCTCGTGCCCGGCGGCATCCTGTGCTGCTACGTCGCGACCACCACCCAGCTCGCGCGGACCGTCGAGTCCATCCGTGAGATCGGCTCCTTCAACGAGCCGACCGCGTGGGAGTCGATGGTCCGCAACTGGCACGTCGAGGGCCTGGCCGTCCGCCCCGACCACCGGATGATCGGCCACACCGGCTTCCTCCTCACCGCCCGCCGCCTCGCGGACGGCGTCGAGCCCCCCATGCGCCGCCGCCGCCCCGCCAAGGGCGCCTACGGCGACGACTACGACGGCCCCAACGCCGCTGGCGGCGCCGCCGGCCGCTGAGCCCTCTCAATGGCGGCCCTGTGCCGCACTCAACGCACGAACGCCGTGGCCGAGTTCCCGGAAGTCCTCCGGAACTCGGCCACGGCGTCTTTCTTCTGACGTACCGACTTCTGGAGTACCGACACCGTCGGACCCTCCCGTGTGACCGGGCGAACGAACTGTCGACCCCGCCGTTCCCCCGCACCGTGCCGTGTGGCAGCATGCAGGCCACCCCCACCGGCACAGCCCTCACAGGAGACACTCCTAGTGCAGCACTCCGCCGTCCCGGAACTGGAACTGGCACACACCAACACCCGCCCCATCCACTGGGTCGCCACCGCCACGGCTCTCGCCGGCGTCGTGGCTCTCTCCTCGGGCCTGCAGCCCGACTCCGCGCACGCCGCCCAGGCCTCCGGCCCGCAGACGAAGTCCGCGCCCGCCACCGCCTCGGCACCCGCGACCACAGGCGTCGCCTTCCCCATCGACTGCGGCCCCGTGAAGGTCGTCGTACAGAAGAAGGCATCCGGAGACCTCGACGGCGACGGCCGGCCGGAGACGGTCGCGGTGGTCCACTGCGACGCGGGCATGGGCACCCCGCCCGACGGTGTCTACGTCCTGACCCAGGGAGCGGGCGCTGCCAAGCCGCGTGTCGTCGCCACCCTGGTCGCCCCGAAGGCCCGCGAGACCGTCACCGACTTCGCCGTACGCGACGGCGCGGTGCTCGCGACACTGCTCGGCTACTCGACCGAGGACGTGCCCAGTTGCTGCCCCGACGTCAAGGAGACCGCCAAGTGGCAGTGGCAGAACGGCTCGTTCGTCCGCTCCACCCCCGGCAACGCCCAGAACGTCTGACCACCCGCTGACCCTCAGGCCGCGTCGGGCCCGAACACCTCGACCCGGTCCGCGACCCGGCGCACGTGAATGCAGTCACCGGGGCACTCCTTGGCGGAGTCCACGACATCGACCAACAGCGGCAGCGGCACGAGCGTGGTGGCGCCCTTGTCCTGCAACAGCTCGTCGTCCGGGCTCTTCACATAGGCCAGACCGTCGATGTCCAGCTCGAAGACCTCGGGGGCGTACTGGGCGCAGATGCCGTCGCCGGTACAGAGGTCCTGGTCGATCCAGACCTCCAGCGCCTCGCCGTCGGCCGCTGCCTCGTCCTGCACGGTGATGTCTCCTGATTCCGCCGGGTGTTGAACATCTTCGACCCTACCTCCGCCCGCCCGGACGGCCTTTCTCCGCGATCTCAGGTTTCCCGCCCCCGGATGACGGACACTGTCCGCATGGACACTCTCAGTCAGGGGCGCCTTGGCCGGTTTCCGACGGGCGTCGAACCCGCCCGTACGGCAACTCACGTCCGTCGTGAAGGGGTTTGACCGACCCGGCCTTGGAACAGTCCGCTTCTGAATCACGTTGAGTGGGTATCCACTCGGCGTGAGGGAGAGCGCAGGGTGACCGACGACACACCTTGACAGTCTTTGTGATCTAGGGGTTTCAATCGACACCCACCCAGGTAGGGTCTGGAAGCGTCCAGCTCCCCTTGGAGGAGGTGAGGACCGTGGCAGCCCACGACGACGACATGAACCGCGGCATCCGCCCGGGACGAGGGTCCGACGACCCGTCCGGGCAGATTGCCTACCTTGAGCAGGAGATCGCCGTCCTGCGACGTAAGCTCGCCGACTCTCCGCGACACACGAGGATTCTCGAAGAGCGGATCGTCGAGCTGCAGACCAATCTGGCCGGGGTGTCCGCCCAGAACGAGCGACTCGCCAACACGCTCCGTGAGGCCCGCGACCAGATCGTGGCCCTCAAGGAAGAAGTCGACCGGCTCGCACAGCCGCCGGCCGGCTTCGGTGTCTTCCTCGTGGCCAACGAGGACGGCACAGCGGACATCTTCACCGGCGGTCGCAAACTGCGGGTGAACGTCAGCCCGAGCGTGGAACTCGTAGAGCTCCGCCGCGGCCAGGAAGTAATGCTCAACGAAGCGCTCAACGTGGTCGAGGCCATGGAGTACGAGCGCGTCGGCGACATCGTCACCCTCAAGGAGATCCTCGAGGACGGCGAACGCGCCCTCGTGGTGGGGCACACCGACGAGGAGCGGGTGGTGCGGCTCGCCGAGCCGCTGCTGGACATCACCATCCGCCCCGGCGACGCCCTGCTGCTCGAACCCCGTTCCGGCTACGTCTACGAGATCGTCCCGAAGAGCGAGGTCGAGGAACTCGTCCTCGAAGAGGTCCCCGACATCGGCTACGAGCAGATCGGCGGTCTGGGCGGCCAGATCGAGATGATCCGCGACGCGGTCGAACTGCCGTACCTCTACCCCGATCTCTTCAAGGAGCACGAACTGCGGCCGCCCAAGGGTGTCCTGCTGTACGGGCCCCCCGGATGCGGAAAGACGCTCATCGCCAAGGCCGTCGCCAACTCGCTGGCCAAAAAGGTCGCCGAGGTCACCGGCCAGGCCACCGGCAAGAGCTTCTTCCTCAACATCAAGGGCCCCGAGCTCCTCAACAAGTACGTCGGTGAGACCGAGCGGCAGATCCGCCTGGTCTTCCAGCGCGCTCGTGAGAAGGCCAGCGAGGGCACTCCCGTCATCGTCTTCTTCGACGAGATGGAGTCCCTCTTCCGCACCCGTGGTTCCGGTGTCAGCTCGGACGTGGAGAACACCATCGTCCCCCAGCTGCTCGCCGAGATCGACGGCGTGGAGGGCCTGCAGAACGTGGTCGTGATCGGCGCCTCGAACCGCGAGGACATGATCGACCCCGCCATCCTGCGCCCCGGCCGCCTGGACGTGAAGATCAAGATCGAGCGTCCCGACGCCGAGGCCGCCAAGGACATCTTCGCCAAATACCTCACCGAACGCCTCCCGCTCCACCCCGACGACGTCGGCGAGCACAGCGGCGACAAGACCACCACCGTCCAGAGCATGATCCAGACGGCCGTGGAACACATGTACACGGAATCCGAGGAGAACCGCTTCCTGGAGGTCACCTACGCCAACGGTGACAAGGAAGTCCTCTACTTCAAGGACTTCAACTCCGGCGCCATGATCGAGAACATCGTGGGCCGGGCCAAGAAGATGGCCATCAAGGACTTCCTCGAACACAAGCAGAAGGGCATCCGCGTCTCGCACCTCCTCCAGGCGTGCGTGGACGAGTTCAAGGAGAACGAGGACCTGCCCAACACCACCAACCCCGACGACTGGGCCCGGATCTCCGGAAAGAAGGGCGAACGGATCGTCTACATCCGTACGCTCATCACCGGAAAGCAGGGCGCCGACACCGGACGCTCCATCGACACGGTGGCGAACACCGGTCAGTACCTGTAAAAAACAGGGCGGCTGCGGGTGCCCATGGCGGGTACCCGCAGCCGACTGCTTTTCAGGCCATGACCGCAACAAGGGGCGCGCGAGGCAATGACGCAAATGATCTCCCCACCAGCGCAAAGCCGTTCTAGGCTCTCCGGTACCGCCGAGTCGCGCAGTGCGGGGACGGGCACCGCACACGCACCGGAGCGCCAGCGGTACTTGAGCAGCGTCCCCGAACGAGGGCGCCGCCGGGCAAGGAGGGCCGCATGACCGTACGGCGAGTAATGGGCATCGAGACGGAGTACGGGATCTCCGTCCCCGGCCACCCCAACGCCAATGCCATGCTCACCTCGTCCCAGATCGTCAACGCCTACGCGGCGGCGATGCACCGGGCCCGGCGGGCCCGCTGGGACTTCGAGGAGGAGAATCCGCTGCGGGACGCGCGAGGCTTCGACCTCGCCCGGGAGGCCGCCGACTCCACCCAGCTCACCGACGAGGACATCGGCCTGGCCAATGTCATCCTCACCAACGGCGCGCGGCTCTACGTCGACCACGCACACCCGGAGTACAGCTCCCCCGAAGTCACCAACCCCATGGACGCCGTTCTGTGGGACAAGGCCGGCGAGCGCATCATGGCGGAGGCGGCGGAACGAGCCGCCCAACTCCCCGGCGCCCAGCCGATCCACCTCTACAAGAACAACACCGACAACAAGGGCGCCTCCTACGGCACGCACGAGAACTACCTGATGAAGCGGGAGACCCCCTTCTCGGACATCGTGCGCCACCTGACACCCTTCTTCGTCTCGCGCCAGGTCGTCACCGGAGCGGGCCGCGTCGGCATCGGCCAGGACGGGCACGAGCACGGCTTCCAGCTCAGCCAGCGCGCCGACTACTTCGAGGTCGAGGTCGGCCTGGAGACCACGCTCAAGCGCCCGATCATCAACACCCGCGACGAACCGCACGCGGACGCCGAGAAGTACCGCCGCCTGCACGTGATCATCGGCGACGCGAACCTCTCCGAGATCTCGACCTATCTCAAGCTGGGCACGACAGCACTGGTCCTCTCCATGATCGAGGACGGCTTCATCGCGGTCGACCTGGCTGTGGACCAGCCGGTCCGCACCCTCCACCAGGTCTCCCACGACCCCACCCTCAAGCGCCTGGTCACCCTCCGCAGCGGCCGGACCCTCACCGCGGTCCAGCTCCAGATGGAGTACTTCGAGCTCTCCCGCAAATACGTCGAGGAGCGCTACGGCTCCGACGCGGACGACCAGACCAAGGACGTCCTGGCCCGCTGGGAGGACACGCTCAACCGCCTGGAGAACGACCCGATGAGCCTGGCCGGCGAACTGGACTGGGTCGCCAAGCGCGAGCTCATGGAGGGCTACCGGCGCCGCGACAGCCTCGACTGGGACGCGGCCCGGCTGCAGCTGGTCGACCTCCAGTACGCGGACGTACGGGCCGAGAAGGGCCTCTACAACCGCCTGGTGGCCCGTGGCCGCATCAAGCGGCTGCTGGACGAGGACGCGGTCGAGCGGGCGCGTACGACGCCTCCGGAGGACACGCGCGCGTACTTCCGCGGACGCTGCCTGGAGCAGTACGCCGACGACGTCGCGGCGGCCTCCTGGGACTCCGTGATCTTCGACCTCCCGGGCCGGGACTCGCTCCAGCGGGTCCCAACCCTCGAACCGCTTCGCGGAACGCGTAATCACGTCAAGGAGCTCCTTGACCGCTGTCGTACGGCGGAAGACCTGGTCAGGGTCCTGTCGGGCGGCTGACAGGACCCTCGGGCCCGGGCCACCGGACAGGGTGGAATGTCCGGTGGCCGGGAATCATCGAGGTGGCCGCCGTACGTTGTAGGAACTGCGGGGCCGATGTCAGTCCCTGCAAGTAGGGTCTGATCAAGAACGTCGAACCGAGCGGGGTGAGGGCTATGGCGACCAAGGACACCGGCGGCGGACAGCAGAAGGCGACGCGCTCTACCGAGGAGGTCGAGGAGCAGGCCGTTGAGACGGAGGCTTCGGATGATCTCAAGGAGCGCCAGGAGAAGCTGAGCGACGACGTCGACTCGGTTCTGGACGAGATCGACGACGTCCTTGAGGAGAACGCAGAGGACTTCGTGCGCTCCTTCGTTCAGAAGGGCGGCCAGTAGGCCGCTCTACCCTTCGATTCGAAGGTGAACGGGGTGGCGTGGTGGCGGGCGAGCCGAAGATGAAGTGCTGCGTGCGGTGCGGTGGGACCAAGCCGCACGCAGTCTTCGCATTCGGGCGCACGAATCGCGTGCGATTCGGGGCGAGCCGGCCGCGTTCTCAGCGGCATGGGAATGCCTCCGCCGTTCATGTGGATCACTGCCACGAGACGGGTAGGGTCCGTGGCGTACTGTGCTTCAACTGCAATTCGGCCATCGGCAAGTTGGGAGATGATCCCGACGCTGTTCGTCGGGCTGCCGCCTACTTGGAAGGATCCTCGTGGAAGCCAACACTCGTAGCCCCGGGCGTCTACCGGCTGCCTTCCTGACGCCCGGGTCGTCGTCCTTCATGGACTTCCTCTCCGACCACCAGCCGGAGATGCTCCCGGGCAACCGGCAACTGCCGCCCACCCAGGGCGTCATCGAGGCCCCGCACGGCACGACGATCGTCGCCGTCACGTTCCCCGGTGGCGTGGTGCTCGCCGGTGACCGGCGGGCCACCATGGGCAATGTCATCGCACAGCGGGACATCGAGAAGGTGTTCCCCGCGGACGAGTACTCGGCCGTCGGTATCGCCGGCACCGCCGGTCTGGCCGTCGAGATGGTCAAGCTCTTCCAGCTGGAGCTGGAGCACTTCGAGAAGGTCGAAGGCGCCCAACTCTCCCTGGAGGGCAAGGCGAACCGACTGTCCACCATGATCCGGTCCAACCTCGGCATGGCCATGCAGGGCCTCGCCGTGGTCCCGCTTTTCGCCGGGTTCGACGTGGACCGCGGCAAGGGACGCATCTTCTCCTACGACGTGACGGGCGGCCGCTCCCAGGAGCTCGGCTACGCGGCCACCGGCTCCGGCTCGGTCTTCGCGCGCGGCGCCATGAAGAAGCTCTTCCACGACGGTCTGACCGAGAGCGAGGCCACGACCCTCGTGGTCCAGGCCCTCTACGACGCGGCCGACGACGACTCGGCGACCGGCGGTCCCGATGTCGCCCGCCGGATCTACCCGATCGTCACCGTGATCACCGAGGACGGTTTCCGCCGGCTCACCGACGACGAGTCCTCCGAGATCGCCCGCTCGATCCTGGAGCGGCGACTCCAGCAGCCCGACGGCCCGCGCGCCGCGCTGCTCTGACCGGGGGCCCGTTCTCATCAAGGTGATCCAGTGACTTCGACGGAACTTTAGAAGAGAGGGACGGATACCGGTGTCGACGCCGTTCTATGTCTCACCCCAGCAGGCCATGGCCGACCGGGCGGAGTACGCCCGCAAGGGCATCGCCCGTGGCCGCAGCCTGGTCGTGCTGCAGTTCGCCGACGGCATCGTGTTCGTCGGCGAGAACCCGTCCCGTGCGCTGCACAAGTTCAGCGAGATCTACGACCGGATCGGGTTCGCGGCCGCCGGAAAATACAACGAGTACGAGAACCTGCGGATCGGCGGCGTCAGGTACGCCGACATGCGCGGTTACACCTACGACCGCGCGGACGTGACCGCCCGCGGTCTCGCCAACGTCTACGCCCAGACGCTGGGCACGATCTTCTCCAGTGCGGCCGAGAAGCCGTACGAGGTGGAGCTGGTCGTCGCGGAGGTCGGTGACACGGCCGACGGCGATCAGATCTACCGGTTGCCGCACGACGGTTCGATCGTGGACGAGCACGGCTCGGTCGCGGTCGGCGGCAACGCCGAGACGATCAGCAGCTATCTGGACCAGCGCCACCGCGACGGCATGACCCTCGCCGAGGCGCTCAAGCTGGCCGTGCAGTCCCTGTCCCGCGACACGAACGGCAGCGAGCGGGAGATCCCCGCCGAGCGCCTGGAGGTCGCGGTCCTGGACCGTACGCGCCCGCAGGCCCGCAAGTTCAGGCGCATCGTCGGCCGTGAGCTCTCCCGCCTCCTGGAGGGGCTGGAGGGTGAGAACGCGGACACGTCGTCGGAGGAGCCCGACGCCGACGACGAGGAGTGAGTCGACCTCGCCCAACCTCTCGCGCCCCGGCCGGTCATCGGCCGGGGCGCGCGGCGTAGCAGGGGGTCGGTGTGGCGTCAGACGGCGCCTGGTGGCGCCGTGGAGCCCCGGACGACCAGTTCCACCGGGATGTCCCCCTCCTCCGGTACGCGGCCGTCCAGGACCGCCAGGAGGGCGCGCATGCCGTGTTCGCCGAAGAGTTCGGCGTCGAGGCGGACGGTGGTCAGTTCCGGGTCGATGGCGGTGGCGAGGGCGAGGTCGTCGAGGCCGGTGATCGACAGGTCGTCCGGGATGCGCAGGCCCAGGCGGCGGGCGGCCTTGTAGGCGCCGGCGGCGAGTTTGTCGTCGTCGCAGACGAGGGCGGTCACCCGCGACCCCGGGTCCGCGAGCGCGGCCTCTGCGGCGGCCAGGGCGCCCTCGATCGAGATGGGGGCGCGGGTCGTACGGACCGTGGTGCCCTCGATCTCGCCCACCCGTGCGGCGAGTTCACGCGCGCGTACCTCGAAGGTCCAGGACGGTACGTCGGCGGCGAGGTGCAGGAAGTGGCGGTGGCCCAGGGTCAGCAGGTGCTCGGCGACCTGGCGGATGCCGTCGGCGATGTCCAGGTTGACGGTGGCCGCGCCCAGGCTGCCCTTCGGGTCGCTGTCGAGCATCACCAGGGGGAGTTGGTCGCCGCGGATCGCGGTGAGGGCGTCGGCGGCCATGGAGGAGGCGATCACGCCGTCCAGGGCGGCCTGGGCGGAGGCGAAGGGGTCCCGGGCCGGGCCGATGCCCTCGGGGGAGG
Source organism: Streptomyces sp. NPDC058469 (assembly GCF_042721125.1). Classification (NCBI taxonomy): domain Bacteria; kingdom Bacillati; phylum Actinomycetota; class Actinomycetes; order Kitasatosporales; family Streptomycetaceae; genus Streptomyces; species Streptomyces sp. NPDC058469. Next base: position 46,352 of record NZ_JBHXME010000054.1, on the reverse strand, counting down.
GGTAGAGGACGACGCCGAACCCGTGTTCGGCGGCGACCCGGGCGGCGCCCGTGTACACGCCGGCGAAGAACTCGGTCGTCAGGACCGGGACCACGAGCAGGACGGTACGGGTGCGGCCGAGGCGGAGATTGCGGGCGGCGAGGTTGGGGCGGTAGCCCAGGTCGCGTGCGGCCTCGCGGACGCGTTCGGCGGTCGTGGCCGAGACCCGGCCGCGCCACTTGTCGCCGAGCACCAGGGAGACCGCGGCCTGGGAGACCCCGGCGGCCTGTGCGACGTCGCGGCTCGTGGGGCGGGTGTTGCCTGGTGCCACGGTCGGGCTGCTCCTTGGTGAGGACTCCGTAGGGACTCCGTATGGACTCCCGAACAGCGCACATGGTACGTATGACAGCAGACGTTATACGTAAAACCTCATGCGCGACGGTGAGGGGGAGGGCGGGACGAGGCCGTGGGATATCTGGAGATCCTCAGGGCGAGGCACGCCACCCGCCTCCTGGTGGGCACGCTGGTGGGCCGGTTGCCGAACGCCACCGCCGCGATCGCGATCGTGCTGTTCATCCGGGCCGAGGGCGGCACCTACAGCCTCGCGGGCGCGCTGGCGGCCGTGTACGGCATCGCCAACGCGGTCGGACAGCCCCTCCTCGGGCGCCTGGTGGACGTCCACGGACAGCCGCGTGTGCAGCTGCCCGCCGCGGTCCTGTCGGCGCTCGCGATGGCCGTCTTCGCCTTCGGCGGCACCGATCCGCTGCCCCTCGCCTACGTCGCCGTCGCGGGCGCCGGACTTTTCGCGCCGCCCCTGGAGGGCGGTCTGCGGGCGCTGTGGCCGGCCGTACTGCGCCGGGAGGACCAGATACACACGGCGTACGCCATGGACGCGGTGGCGCAGGAAGTCATGTTCACCGTGGGGCCGTTGCTCGTGACGGTGTTCGTGTCGCTGTGGTCCGCCCCCGTGGCGCTGCTCGTGCTGAACGTCATCGGGGTGCTGGGCGCCCTCTCCGTGGTCGTGTCGCCGCCCTCGCGCGCGTGGCGTTCGGCTCCGCGTGAGGCGCACTGGCTCGGCGCCCTGCGCTCGCCGGGGCTCCTGGCGCTGCTCGGCGCGTTCCTGTTCGTCGGGATGGCGCTCGGGTCGATCACGGTCGCGTCCGTGCCGTACGCCGACGGGCACGGCGGTGACGTCGTGTACGGCTGGCTGATGGCCGCGATCGGTCTGGGCGCGCTCCTCGGTGGCACCGTCTACGGGGCGCGGCAGTGGAGCGGGCTGCCGGAGCGGCGACTGCGGGTCCTGGTGGGGCTGCTGGCGGTGTGTTACCTGCCGCTGATGCTCATGCCGGGCGCGGTCGCCATGGTGCTGCTCACCGTGCTCGCCGGGGTGTTCCTCGCGCCCGCCCTCGCCTGCGCCTTCATCATCGTCGACCGGCACGCGCCCAAGGGCACGGTCACCGAGGCTTTCTCGTGGCTTGTGACGACGTTCACCGTGGGGGCGTCGGTCGGAACGGGCGTCGCGGGGCCGGTCGTACAGGCCGGTGGGGCCCTGTGGGGGTTCGCCGTGCCGGGGGTCGCGGGGGCCGTGTCGTTGCTGGTCCTGCTGACCACCGGACGGGTCCTCGCAGCTCCCGCCGGGGGTGCGGTGATTGCGGCTTCATCGGAAAATGATCCAAACCGTGCCGCCGAACCCCGTTTCAGCACAGGGGATCGGGCGTAATGTTCAGTCATGGACCGCCGCATTTTCGGGCTGGAGAACGAGTACGGCGTCACGTGTACGTTCAGGGGACAGCGTCGACTGTCTCCCGACGAAGTGGCTCGGTACCTCTTCCGCCGTGTCGTGTCATGGGGCCGCAGCAGCAATGTCTTTCTGCGAAACGGCGCCCGGCTCTATCTCGACGTGGGCTCACATCCGGAATACGCGACCCCCGAATGTGACAACTTGACCGAACTGGTCACCCACGACAAAGCCGGCGAGCGCATTCTCGAGGGACTCCTGGTGGACGCCGAACGACGCCTGCACGAGGAGGGAATCGCGGGCGACGTCTACCTCTTCAAGAACAACACCGACTCGGCGGGCAACTCGTACGGCTGCCACGAGAACTACCTGGTGGCACGGCACGGCGAGTTCTCCCGGCTCGCGGACATCCTCATCCCGTTCCTGGTCACGCGTCAGCTTCTGTGCGGCGCGGGCAAGGTGCTGCAGACTCCGCGTGGCGCCGTGTACTGCGTCAGCCAGCGCGCCGAACACATCTGGGAGGGCGTCTCCTCGGCGACGACGCGTTCCCGGCCCATCATCAACACCCGGGACGAACCGCACGCGGACGCCGAGCGCTACCGCCGTCTCCACGTCATCGTGGGCGACTCGAACATGTCCGAGACGACCATGCTCCTCAAGGTCGGCGCCACCGACCTGGTGCTGCGCATGATCGAGGCAGGCACGGTGATGCGCGACCTGACCCTGGAGAACCCGATCCGGGCGATCCGCGAGGTCAGCCACGACATCACGGGCCGGCGCAAGGTGCGTCTGGCCAGCGGACGCGAGGCCTCCGCGATCGAGGTGCAGCGCGAGTACTACGAGAAGGCCGTGGACTTCGTCGAGCGCCGCGGCATCCGTACGGGCACCGTCGAGCAGGTCCTCGAACTGTGGGGCCGCACGCTCGACGCGATCGAGGCCGAGGACCTCGACCGGATCGGCACCGAGATCGACTGGGTCATGAAGTACCAGCTCATCGAGCGGTACCGGGCGAAGCACAACATGACCATGTCCCACCCGCGGGTGGCGCAGATCGACCTCGCCTACCACGACATCCACCGTCGCCGAGGGCTCTACTACCTCCTTGAGAGGAAGGGCCAAGCCGCCCGGATCTGCAACGACTTGAAGATCTTCGAGGGCAAGTCCGTCCCGCCGCAGACCACTCGGGCCAGGCTCCGCGGCGACTTCATCCGCAGGGCCCAGGAACAGCGGCGGGACTTCACCGTCGACTGGGTCCATCTCAAGCTCAACGACCAGGCCCAGCGCACGGTGTTGTGCAAGGACCCGTTCCGTTCCGTGGACGACCGGGTGGAGAAACTGATCGCCGGAATGTAGGCAAAAGCGTCCGGATACCGACGTCCGGATACATATTCGGTACGCCACACGGGCCCCGTACGTTTCACGTACGGGGCCCGTGCCACGCCGTAGAGTTGCGCGCACGCCATCAACAAGATCGACCGATACGAGGCCTTCACCGTGCGCCGACGCTCCGTTCTTATCGCTGTTCCCGCAGGACTTGTGACGCTCGCCGGGTGCGGTGACAGCAATGACTCCTCCAGCAAGGCCAGCGCGTCGCCGTCGCCTTCGCCGTCCGCCTCGGCCACGACCGCGCCACCGCCGCCGAAGCTCGTGGACGGTCCGCTGCCGGGGATCACCGCGGGCACGAAGTTCGACGAGAAGCCGACCGTCGCCAAGGGCAGCGGCGACCCGTCGAAGGACCTCGCGGTGAAGACGGTGATCGCGGGCAGCGGCAAGGCCGTCGCGGAGAACGACTTCGTCCAGGTGAACTACCTCGGCCAGGTCTGGTCGACGGCCAAGGTCTTCGACAACTCCTACGACCGCAAGACCCCGTTGGTCATCCAGCTCGCCCAGGGCGGCATCATCGACGGCTGGCGCTACGGCCTGGCGGGGCGGAAGGTCGGCAGCCGCGTCGAGATGGCCGTCCCGCCGACCTGGGGATACGGCACGACGGGCAACGCCCAGGCGGGCATCAAGGGCACCGACACGCTGGTCTTCGTGATCGACGTACAGGACTCCTTCAACGCCAAGAGCTCCGCCAAGGGCACGACCGTCGCGCAGTCCGACGCCGATCTGCCCAAGGTCGGCACGAACACCGACGGCAAAGCCCCCTCGGTCACCGTCCCGAAGGCCGACCCGCCGAAGAAGCTGGTGTCGAACTACGTCCTGGAGAGCGACGGAGCCGTCGTCAAGGAGGCCCAGTCGATCCTCTGCCAGTTCAAGGGCGTGGTCTGGAGCACCGGCAAGGAGTTCGAATCGACGTACTCCCAGGGGCGGTTGAGCCAGTTCGCGATCAAGGACATGGAGTCGGTCGTCAAGGGGCTGGCCCAGGGCATCACCGGCAAGAAGGTCGGCAGCCGCATCATGATCGTCGCGCCCGCGGACCTCGCCTACGGGAACACCCCGCCGAGCGGTGGTGCCATCAAGAAGGGCGACACCCTGGTGTTCTCCGTGGACATCCTGGCGGCGATGTGACCCCTGCGGGGGGCGGGCCTGGCCGGAGCGCGACCCCGGCCGGGATGCGAGACTGTCGGAGTTGCCTTGTCGTACACAAGCAGGAGCTAGAGACGTGAGCATCGAGAAGCCCGAGATCGACTTCCCGGGCGGCGAGCCCCCGGCGGACCTGGAGATCAAGGACGTTTGGGAGGGTGACGGCGAGATCGCCGGTGCCGGAGACTTCGTCAAGGTCCACTACGTGGGCGTGGCGTTCTCCACCGGCGAGGAGTTCGACGCCTCCTGGAACCGCGGTACCCCGCTGGACTTCCAGCTCGGTGTCGGCCAGGTCATCCAGGGCTGGGACAAGGGCGTGCAGGGCATGAAGGTCGGCGGTCGCCGCCAACTGGTCATCCCCGCGCACCTCGCCTACGGCGACCGTGGCGCCGGCGGCCGGATCGCTCCGGGCGAGGCGCTGATCTTCGTGTGTGACCTGGTGGGCGTCGGCAAGCGCTGATCGTTCCTGGTCGAACGAGGGCCCATGCTGTCCGCATGGGCCTTCACCTTTTGGTCCGGCTTTTGCCACGGCACCGCGGAGCGGTACGGTCATCGGTCGGAAGCATCATAGGGAAGGCGAAGGGCGTCGATGGCCATTGCCAAGGCCGAGCGGCTGATGAACCTCGCGCTGTGTCTGCTCGGGACGCGGCGGCCGCTCAGCAAGCGTGAGCTGCGGGAATCCATCGAGGCGTACCTGGAAGCGGGCTCCGACGACTCCTTCAACCGGATGTTCGAGCGCGACAAGGACGATCTGCGCGAACTCGGGCTCGTCATCGAGACGGTGGAGAACCTGGACGGCGAGGTCGGCTATCTCGCCCGCCGCGACAGCAACCGCCTCCCGCCCATCACCCTCGACGCCGAAGAGGCCGCCGCGCTCGGTCTCGCCGCCAAGGTGTGGCAGCAGGCCCGGCTCGCAGGCGCGGCCAGCGGCGCCCTGCAGAAACTGCGCGCCGCCGGGATGCCCGAGGACCTCGACCCGTACGAGCCGCACGGCGCCCTGGAGCCGCGTATCCCGGTGCACGAGGCGTCGTTCGAGCCGCTGATGCTGGCCTGCCGCGACCGCCGTCCCGTCGTCTTCGACTACCGCAAGGCCACCGCCGCCCGCCCCGAACCCCGCAACGTGGAGCCGTGGGCGCTGGAGTGCTGGCGCGGCCACTGGTACCTCGCCGGCTGGGACCGGGACCGGAGCGCCGAGCGGGTCTTCCGGCTGTCCCGGATCACCGGCAAGGTGCGGTCCCGCAACGGGCGGTTCACCGCGGACATCCCCGACGTCGTCACCGTGCGCGAGACCGTCGCGAGCTGGGCGGGGGAGACCGCCGACCGCTCCGCCCTGATCCGGCTGCGCACGGGCTCCGGGTACCCCTTGCGGGCGAAAGCCGCGGCGGTGCGGGAACTCGGGGACGGCTGGGACGAGTTGGAGGTTCCGTACGGCCACGGACTGGATGCCTGGCTGGTGGAGTTCGGGCCCGATGTCGTCGTCCTGGAGCCCGCCGAGCTGCGGGCCGACGTGGTGGACCGGCTGCGCGCCGTGGCCAAGGGCTGAGGGGGAGCGGAAGAGAACTGTGGCAGGCAAACCGGTCAGGCCCACGAACGCCATCGACCAGACCCGGCGGATGCTCTCCCTGGTGACCTATCTGAAGGAGCGCCCCGGAGCACGCGTCGAGGACGTCGCCCGCGCCTTCGGGATCACCGAGGACGAGCTGGTCTCCGACCTCGACATCCTGCCCATGTGCGGGACCAGCTTCCGCGGCGGCGACCTGCTCGACATCGACACCGACGGCGACCGCATCTGGTGGCACAACCCGGACGACGTCGCCGAACCGCTCCGGCTCGCCGCCGACGAGGCGACCGCCCTCCTGGTGGCCGCCCGCGCCGTGTCCACGCTGCCGGGCCTGCGCGAGAGCGACCGGCAGGCGCTGCTGCGGGCCAACGCCAAACTGGAGGCGGCGGCCGGTGAGGCGGCCGGCGCCAGCGCGCGGCTGTCGGTGACCTTCGAGTCCGAGGGCGGTGTCTTCGCGGACGTCGACCGCGCGATCTCGGAGCGCCGCCGCCTGTGGATCCGCTACTACTCGCCTGCCCGCGACGAGTTGAGCGAGCGCGAGATCGACCCCATCCGCCTGGTCAGCGTCGGGCACACGTACGTGGAGGCCTGGTGCCGGCGCTCCGAGGCGCGCCGTACCTTCCGCCTCGACCGGGTCGCCGAGATCAAGATCCTCGACGAGCCGTCCGCACCGCCCGAGATCGAACTGCGGGACCTGTCGGAGGCGCTGGTGCAGCCCGCCGCCGAGGACCCGGAGGTCGTCGTGGAGGTCGGCCCGGGCGGGCGCTGGGTCGCCGAGTACTACCCGCACGACAGTGCCGATGAGCTTCCCGACGGCGGGTTGCGTATTACCCTGCGCACCCCCGACCCGACGTCCCTGAGACGCCTGGCCCTGCGGCTGGGGCGCGACGGCCGGATCGTCTCCCCGAGCGACCTCGCCGACAGCGCCCGCCGGGCCGCCCGCGAGGCGTTGGCGGCGTACGACGGCCCGCAGAGTGTTGTTGACGCGGTGCACGGTGTTGACGAGAAGCAGGAGTGAGCCGTAACGGCTGAAGGCGCCCCGGAGGCGAACGACCAAGGAAAGAGGAGCAGGGGCTGTGAGCGAGTCGACGATGACGGGTGTCCCGGGCGTCTCGGGTGGTCCGGGTGCCCAGGGTGTCTCGGATGGTCCGGAGATGACGGTGGCCGCCGCGTTCGCCGGAATGAAGAGCGTGGTCCCCGTGATGTTCAGAGCGGCCTGCCCGGACTGCCGGGGCAACTTCGAACTGGCGGCGAGCGCCCTGCGTCTCGCCATCGGCGCCACCAGCCGCACCACCTTCTACTCCTTCACCTGCCCCGACTGCGGCGCCGCGGTCCGCAAGCCCGCGGGCGAGCGGATCGTCGAGCTGCTCACCGGCGGCGGGGTCAGGACCCTGCGGCTGCACTCGGTCGTGTAGCAGGGTCTAGGCTCGCCCCATGTTCTGGGCGATGGTCGCGGTAGCTGTGGGTTTTCTGGGTCTCGCCGTGCTCGGCGTGCTCGCCGTCCGGGTCTTCCTGGAGGCACGGCGGCTCGGACTCCAGGTCACCGATGCCGCGCACCGCATCAACCGGGCGGCCGAGGACCTGGAACGCGCGGCGGCGTCGACGGCACGTTCCGTGGACGCACTGTGAGTCGCATATGGGCGGGGTGTGAGTTGCGCGCCTCATGCGCTTCGCGTCACTTTGCCCTGTCACGTTGTCGGTGGAGGCGGGTACGCTGCTGATCGCGGTCCGGATAACGAGGCCCGGAGCGCGGACCGGGAGTACGCACGGGGATTGCCTCACGTTTACCCCTGCGCGTTACGATCGCTGGCAGCACGACGGTCGGACAGATGTCCGACCGATCGGACAGCACCCCACCCCAGCCGCCTCGGTGAGAAGGTAAAGACTTATGTTCGGAAGGCTCGGAGCTCCCGAGATCATTCTCATCCTCGTCGTCATCGTGCTCCTGTTCGGCGCGAAGAAGCTTCCGGACATGGCCCGCTCGCTCGGCAAGTCCGCCCGCATCCTCAAGAGCGAAGCCAAGGCGATGAAGGAAGAGGGCAACACCACGCCCACCCCCGCCGGCCCGCCGAACACCGACGAGTCCGTGCAGCGCACCATCCAGGCGTCCCCCGGCGACGTGACCAGTTCGCGCCCCGTCACCGAGCCGTCGGACACGACCAAGCGCTGACGCAGGGCCGGGACCCCCTCGGCCTGCCGCACGAGATGAGGACGTGGGTTGCCTAAGTCTGCCCGCACGAAGGAGAAGGACCCCGAGGGGCGGATGCCCCTCGCGGACCATCTGCGCGAGCTGCGCAACCGGCTCGCGAAGGCGATGCTCGCCATCATCGTGGTGACCTGCGTGGCCGCCTTCTTCTACAACGACATCGTGAACATCATCACCAAGCCGGTGCTGCACTCGGTCGGTTGCTCCCAGAACTTCGAGCAGCTGTCGAAGGCGTCCGACACGACCCAGCAGTGCGCGCAGATCACGATCAACGGTCTGCTGACGCCGTTCACGCTGGCGTTGAAGGTGTCCCTGATGGCCGGTGTCGTATTGGCCTCCCCGGTCTGGCTGTACCAGCTCTGGGGTTTCGTCGCCCCGGGCCTGCACAAGAACGAGAAGAAGTACGCGCTCTCCTTCGTCGGCACCGGCGTCCCGCTGTTCCTCGGCGGCGCCTACTTCGCCTACAAGGTGCTGCCCACCACGGCGAAGGTCCTGATCGGCTTCACGCCGAAGAACGTCAACAACCTGCTGCCGCTGGATGACCTGCTCGACCTGGTCACGCGCATGGTGCTCGTCTTCGGCCTCTCCTTCGAGCTGCCGCTGCTGCTGATCATGCTCAACCTCACGGGCGCGCTGACCGGAAAGCGGATGCTCGGCTGGTGGCGCGCCATGATCCTGGGCATCACGGTCTTCGCGGCCGTCGCCACCCCCAGCACCGACCCGCTGACCATGCTGGCGCTGGCCGGGCCGATCTGGGTGCTGTACTTCGGCGCGGTCCTGTTCTCCCTGCTCAACGACCGGCGCAAGCGCCGTCGCGAGGCGGAGGGACCGGACGACGACGAGGCCTCGGACCTGGATCTCACCCCCGAGGACATCGGCGACATCGAGACCGTCTCGGCCGGCCGGCCAGCCCTGCCCGAGCAGGCGGGCGGCACGGGTTCCGACCGGGTCAACGGCTATGACGACGTGACCTGATCACCGGGCGACACTTACGCACTCACCCCCCGACGTCGGCTGCGGCCGGCAGCGGGGGGTGACGTCGTATACGAGGTGCTCTCCGGGTCATGAGGCCCTGAACTGCGGGGATCCCGTGATTCACAAGGGTCGATCCGGATAATGATCGTCCTGTTGTCAGTGGCGCCCGGTACGCTCGAAAGCACGATGACAGAGGACCTCTCCCCGGCCGAGCGGTACGCGGCAGCCCGTCTGCGGGCAGCCGAGCAGGCCACCGCGCTCGCGGACTTCCGCGAGATGTACGACTTCGGTCTCGACCCCTTCCAGATCGAGGCCTGCCAGGCACTCGAAGCGGGGAAGGGCGTGCTGGTCGCGGCGCCCACCGGCTCCGGCAAGACGATCGTCGGCGAGTTCGCCGTCCACCTCGCCCTCCAGCAGGGCAAGAAGTGCTTCTACACGACCCCCATCAAGGCACTGTCGAACCAGAAGTACGCCGACCTGTGCCGCCGTTACGGCGCGGACAAGGTCGGCCTGCTCACCGGCGACAACAGCGTCAACTCCGAAGCCCCGGTGGTCGTCATGACCACCGAGGTGCTGCGCAACATGCTGTACGCCGGTTCGCAGACCCTCCTCGGCCTCGGTTACGTGGTCATGGACGAGGTGCACTACCTCTCCGACCGCTTCCGCGGCGCCGTATGGGAAGAGGTGATCATCCACCTCCCCGAGTCGGTGACCCTGGTCTCGCTGTCGGCGACGGTGTCGAACGCCGAGGAGTTCGGCGACTGGCTCGACACCGTCCGCGGCGACACCGAGGTGATCGTCTCCGAGCACCGGCCCGTGCCGCTGTTCCAGCACGTGCTCGCCGGGCGGCGGATGTACGACCTGTTCGAGGAGGGCGAGGGCAACAAGAAGGCCGTCAACCCCGACCTCACGCGCCTGGCCCGCATGGAGGCGCAGCGCCCGTCGTACCAGGACCGCAGGCGCGGCCGTGCCATGCGCGAGGCCGACCGGGAGCGGGAGCGCAGATCGCGTTCGCGGGTGTGGACACCGGGACGCCCCGAGGTCATCGAGCGGCTGGACAACGAAGACCTGCTGCCCGCCATCACGTTCATCTTCAGCCGCGCCGCCTGCGAGGCCGCCGTACAGCAGTGTCTGTACGCCGGGCTGCGGCTCAACGACGACGAGGCGCGGGAGAAGGTGCGCGCCCTCGTCGAGGAGCGCACGGCGTCCATTCCGAACGAGGACCTCCATGTCCTCGGGTACTACGAGTGGCTGGAAGGCCTGGAGCGCGGCATCGCGGCCCACCACGCGGGCATGCTGCCGACGTTCAAGGAGGTCGTGGAGGAGCTGTTCCTGCGCGGGCTCGTGAAGGCCGTGTTCGCCACGGAGACCCTGGCGCTCGGCATCAACATGCCCGCGCGCTCGGTGGTGTTGGAGAAGCTCGTCAAGTGGAACGGCGAGCAGCACGCCGACATCACCCCCGGCGAGTACACCCAGCTGACCGGCCGGGCAGGCCGGCGCGGCATCGACGTCGAGGGCCACGCCGTCGTGCTGTGGCAGCGCGGGATCAGTCCCGAGCACCTCGCGGGACTGGCCGGCACGCGCACGTACCCGCTGCGCTCCAGCTTCAAGCCGTCGTACAACATGGCGGTCAACCTCGTCGAGCAGTTCGGGCGGCATCGGTCGCGGGAGCTGCTGGAGACGTCCTTCGCGCAGTTCCAGGCGGACAAGTCGGTCGTCGGGATCTCGCGGCAGGTGCAGCGCAACGAGGAGGGTCTGGAGGGCTACAAGGACTCCATGACCTGCCACTTGGGCGACTTCGACGACTACATGCGGCTGCGCCGCGAGCTCAAGGACCGCGAGACCGAGCTGGCCCGGCAGGGCGTGGCGCTACGGCGCGCCGAGTCCGCCGTAGCGCTGGAGAAGCTCAAGCCGGGAGACATCATCCACGTCCCGACCGGCAAGTACGCCGGCCTGGCACTGGTGTTGGACCCGGGACTGCCCGCCGGGCGGTCCAACGGCCATCGCGGCTTCGAGCAGCACGACGGGCCGCGTCCGCTCGTCCTGACCGCCGAACGGCAGGTCAAGCGGCTCGCGTCGATGGACTTCCCCGTCCCCGTCGAGGCGTTGGACCGGATGCGGATCCCGAAGTCCTTCAACGCCCGTTCCCCGCAGTCCCGTCGGGACCTGGCCACCGCGCTGCGCACCAAGGCCGGGCACATCCCGCCGGAGCGGGCCCGCAAGCAGCGCTCGCAGGCCGCGGACGACCGGGAGATCGCCCAGTTGCGTACGGCGATCCGGGCGCACCCGTGTCATGGGTGCAACGACCGTGAGGACCACGCCCGTTGGGCCGAGCGGTACCACCGGCTGCAGCGGGACACCACGCAGCTGGAGCGGCGGATCGAGGGGCGGACCAACACGATCGCCCGGACCTTCGACCGGATCGTCGCACTGCTGACCGACCTGGACTATCTGCGCGGCAACGAGGTCACCGAGCACGGCAAGCGGCTGGCCCGGCTGTACGGCGAGCTCGATCTGCTCGCCAGCGAGTGTCTGCGGGAGGGTGTCTGGGAGGGGCTTTCTCCTGCCGAACTCGCCGCGTGTGTCTCGGCGTTGGTGTTCGAGGCGCGGGTCAGTGACGATGCGACGGTTCCCAAGGTGCCGTCGGGTTCGGCCAAGGCCGCGCTCGGGGAGATGGTGCGGATCTGGGGGCGGCTTGATGCCCTTGAGGAGGATTTCCGGATCACTCAGACCGAGGGGGTCGGGCAGCGGGAGCCTGATCTCGGGTTTGCCTGGGCCGCGTATATGTGGGCCAGTGGGAAGGGGTTGGACGAGGTCCTTCGCGAGGTGGAGATGCCTGCCGGGGACTTTGTTCGGTGGTGCAAGCAGGTGATTGATGTGCTGGGGCAGATTTCTGCTGCGGCGCCGGTTACTGGGGGCGAGGCGTCGTCCACCGTGGCGAAGAATGCGCGGAAGGCTGTTGAGTTGTTGCTGCGGGGGGTTGTGGCCTACTCGTCGGTGGGGTGACCGTTTGAGGGGCGGGTGCGGGTGCGTTGTGGCTGGTCGCGCCCACGCGGCGGAGCCGCATATCGACACAGCCCCGCGCCCCTAAGGGGGTGTGCCCTGCGTTCCTCAAGAGCTCACGTAGTTTCGCCAGCCGCCGTAGGTTGTTATGTCCTCTGCGTCGGACAGCGCGCCCGGCTCGCACAGGAAGCCCGGGACCCTTGTGCCGTCTGCCAGTTCCACGCTTCCCAGTGTCATCGGGCGGGGAAGGGTCGCCAGCAAGCGGCCCAGGCCCTCCGCCGGTAGGCGCCATACCTCTGTCTCTATCGCCGCTCCGCCCTCGCCCACGTGAACCAAGCCGGGCTTGGGCGGAGTTGTTGTCAGGGCGTGTAGGCGATAGACCGGGGCCGTTGTGGTTGTGCGGTCCAAGGTGGCGCCCAGGGACAGTAGTTGGGGGTTGAGGGGCTGGCCCGTCAAGTGGGCGCCCACTACTGCCAGTTGAACCGTTGGGTCCAGGTCGCGCGCTATCCACGCCAGGCGGTCGTCCGTGAACGCCGGGCCGATCAGCATCACGCCGAAGGGGAGCCCGTTCACCTCGCCCGAAGGGATCGCCACCGCCGCCAGGTCGAAGAGGTTGGTGGAGTTGGTGAAGCGGCCCAGGCGGGCGTTGGCGCCCAGGGGGTTGGCGGCTACCTCGGTCAGGGTGGGGTGGCCCGGGGTGGTCGGAAGCAACAGGGCATCCGCGTCTGCCAGTTCCGACAGGGCTCGGGCTCGTAGGGCTGCCAGGCGGTCCTGGTCTGCGTACAGCTGGTGGGCCGGGATGTCTCGGGCTTTGGTGATGATGCCGGTGACTGTGGGGTCCAGGCCCGCTGTGCCGTCTGCCATCGCCTTGTCGACAAAGGCCCCTACCGCTGTGTAGCGCTCGGCCACGAACGCTCCCTCGTAGAGCATCGCCGCCGCCTCCGTGAAGGGGGTGAGGTCCAGGGTGCGGATCTCGGCGCCCGCATGGGACAGGCGGGTGACCGCCTCCTCGTAGGCCTCTGCCCAGCCCTCGTCCAGTTCGCCCAGCTGGTCTCGGGGCGGGACCGCTATGCGCCATGGGCCGGGGGCTCGCTGGGGGAGGGGCGGGAGGTCGCGGGCCGGTGGGGAGGTCATGAAGGACAGGGCCTGTTCGGCCTCGGGGAGGGTGCGGGCGAAGACCGTCACGCAGTCGATCGACGCGCAGGCCGGGACCACGCCCGCTGTGGGGACCAGGCCCTTGGTGGGCTTGAGGCCGACGATGCCGTTGAAGGCGGCCGGGACCCGGCCCGAGCCCGCCGTGTCGGTGCCGAGTGCGAAGTCGACGATGCCGAGGGCCACGGCGACGGCCGAACCCGCGCTGGAGCCGCCGCTGATCCGCTCCGGATCGTGGGCGTTGCGGACCGCGCCGTAGGGGGAGCGGGTGCCGACCAGGCCCGTGGCGAACTGGTCGAGGTTCGTGGTGCCGAGCACGATCGCGCCCGCCGCGCGGAGGCGGGCCACCACCGGGGCGTCCGTCTCCGGGGCGTAGGCGTACGACGGACAGCCCGCCGTTGTCGGGAGGCCGTGCACGTCAATGTTGCCCTTGGCCGCGAACAGGCGTCCCGCGAGGGGGAGTTGCTCGCCTGCCGTCACGCGCTCGTCCATCGCCTGTGCCTCGGACTCCACGTCCGGCTGCGGGCGCAGGTCGATCCAGATCTCCGGGCGGTTCACCGCCTCTATGCGGGCGTAGGCGGCGCGGACTCGGGACACGGTGGTCGACATCTCTGGTGCTCCTTGCGGTTCAGCTCGCGGTTCAGCTTGCGGGGGCGAGGACGAGCAGTGCCGTGCCCGCCTCGACCTGGTCGCCGGGCCTGGCCAGGATCTCGGTCACCACGCCGGCCATCGGGGCGTGGACCCTGGACTCCATCTTCATCGCCTCCAGGGCCAGGAGGGGTTGGCCCGCCGTCACTTCGTCGCCCGGCTCTACGTTCAACTGCCAGACGGACGCCGCGAATTCGGCCTCCACCAGGCGTCCGCCCGCCGGAACCGTCACCTCGGCCTGAGGGGGTGCCGGGGCGGCTGCCGCCTCCGCCCGCGTGAACTCGCCCGCCGCCTCCCAGGCATCGCGTTCCGCACCGAACGCGGTCTGCTGGCGGGACCTGAACTCCGCGATGGACTCGGCGTTCTCGGTGAGGAACGCCTCGTACTCCGCGAGCGAGAACGTGCCCTCCTCGATGCGCGGGACGAAGCGGCCGGAGGTGATGTCGGCCCGGAGTTCGAGGAGTTCGTCCGGCTCCACCGGGTACCACTTGATGCGGTCGAAGAAGCGCAGGAGCCAGGGGGAGCCCTGCTCGAACGCGCCGCGCTGCTGCCAGCCCGACCACACCTGGGTCGTACGGCCCACGAACTGGTAGCCGCCGGGGCCCTCCATGCCGTAGATGCAGAGGTAGGCCCCGCCGATGCCGACCGAGTTCTCGGCCGTCCAGGTGCGGGCCGGGTTGTACTTGGTGGTGACCAGGCGGTGGCGTGGGTCCAGGGGGGTCGCCACCGGGGCGCCCAAGTAGACGTCTCCCAGGCCGAGTACGAGGTATTCGGCGTCGAAGACCGTGCCGTAGACGTCCTGTACGGAGTCCAGGCCGTTGACGCGGCGGATGAACTCGATGTTCCAGGGGCACCAGGGGGCGTCGTCGCGGACGCCGGCCATGTAGCGGGCGATGGCCTCGCGGGTGGCCGGGTCGTCCCAGGAGAGGGGGAGGTGGACCGTGCGGGAGGGGACGATCAGTTGGTCGGTGGGTGGGAGCGCTGCCGCTGTCTCCCTTACGGCGGTGAGGAGTTCGGACTGGGGGAGGCGGCTCGGGTCCGTCTGGATCTGGAGGGAGCGGATGCCCGGGGTGAGGTCCGTGACGCCCTCGAAGTCGGCCTCCGCGACCGCCTCCATCAAGGCGTGGACCCGCATGCGCTGCGCCAAGTCCAGTTGCATGGGGCCGAATTCGACGAGGAGATTGTCGTCGCCGCTGCGGCGGAAGGTGACGTCTCCGTCCCGGGCCAGGATTCCGCCGTCCACGATGGCGGGGCGGGGCGAGCCGTCGACGTTCACGGGGGCGAAGCGCACGGTGTCGCCCGGCCTGAACTGGCCCAGTTTCCACCGCTCTTGGCTGATGACCGTCGCCGGGCAGACGAAGCCGCCGAGCGAGGGGCCGTCGGGGCCGAGCAGGACCGGCATGTCGCCCGTGTAGTCGACCGCGCCGACCGAGTACGGGGTGTCGTGGATGTTCGACGGGTGCAGGCCCGCCTCGCCGCCGTCGGTGCGTGCCCAGCGCGGCTTCGGGCCGACCAGGCGGACGCCCGTGCGCGCCGAGTTGAAGTGGACCTTCCAGTCGGCCGCGTAGAAGTCGCGGATGTCGTCCTCGGTGAAGAACTCCGGTGCCGCGTGCGGGCCTTCGACCGCCGCTACGTCCCATACGGCGGCGAACGTCGGACGGTCGGCGGTCGGTACCGGCACGCCCTCGGCGACCGTGCCGCCGTGCAGGACGTCACCGGTGCGCAGGGCCCGGCCGCCGTGGCCGCCGAAGCGGCCCAGGGTGAAGGTGCTCGCGCTGCCGAGGAAGGCGGGCACGTCCAGGCCGCCCGCGAACAACACATAGGTCCGCAGGCCGTGTTCGGCCGGTGCTCCGATCTCCAGTGCGGCGCCTGCGGGTACCGTCACCGGTTCCCACTGCGGGACCGGGGTGCTGTCGATCGTCACCGGTGCCGGGGCGCCCGTCACGCACACCGTGGTGGCATGGGTGAACCTCAACGTCGGTCCCTGGAGGGTGCATTCGAGGCCGGGAGCGCCTTCCTCGTTGCCGAGCGCGCGGTTGCCGAGGCGGAAGGAGAGGTCGTCCATCGGGCCGCACGGAGGGACGCCGACCTGCCAGTAGCCGGTGCGGCCGGGCCAGTCCTGGACCGTGGTGAGGGTGCCGCCGGAGACGATCTCGATGCGGGGAGTGGGGTCGGTGACGGTGGCCAAGGTCGCCGTGGAGTGGGTGGCCGTACCGAAGTCCGGCTCCCCGAGCGCCGCCCGTACCAGGCCCAGGTTCGTCTCGATGCCGTCCACGCGGGTGCGGGCCAGCGCCTCGTCGAGCCGTTGGAGCGCGTGGGCGCGGTCGGAGCCGTGGGCGATGACCTTCGCGAGCATCGGGTCGTACGACGTCGTCACCTCGGTGCCGGTCTCCACCCAGCCGTCGACGCGGACGCCGGGCGGGAACTCGACCCGGGTCAACAGGCCCGCGCTGGGCCGGTGTTCGCGGGACGGGTCCTCGGCGTAGACGCGGGCCTCGACGGCGTGGCCGCGCTGGGTGCCGGGGTCGCGGACGACGTCGGTCTCACCGCGGGCGAGCCGTAGCATCCAGGCGACCAGATCGACGCCGTAGATCTCCTCGGTGACCGGATGTTCCACCTGGAGGCGGGTGTTGACCTCCAGGAAGTAGGCCTCCTCGCGCGTCGCGTCGTAGACGAACTCGACGGTGCCGGCGGAGCGGTAGCCGACCGAGGCGCACAAGACGCGGGCGGATGCCGACAGTTGGGCGCGTATGTGGTCGGGGAGGCCCGGTGCCGGGGCTTCCTCCACCACCTTCTGGTTGCGGCGCTGGAGGGAGCAGTCGCGGTCGCCGAAGGTGACGACCTTGCCGTCGCCGTCGCCGAAGACCTGTACCTCGACATGGCGGGCGTGCTCGACGAGGCGTTCCAGGAAGACGCCGGCGGAGGAGAAGGAGGCGGCGGCGACGCGCTGCACCCGCTCCCAGGCCTCGGCGAGTTCGTCGGCGGAGTGGCAGGCCGACATGCCGATGCCGCCGCCTCCGCCGGTCGCCTTGAGCATGACGGGGTAGCCGATCGGCGCCGCTCGGGTGAGCGCCTCGTCCAGGTTTGCCAACAGGCCGGTGCCCGGGGCGAGTTGGACTCCCGCCGCTTCTGCCGCCGCCCGCGCCGTGTGCTTGGCGCCGAACAGCTCCAGCTGCGCGGGAGTCGGTCCCACGAACACGATGCCGGCGTCCTCGCAGCGCCGGGCGAAGGCCGCGTCCTCGGAGAGGAAGCCGTAGCCGGGGTGGATCGCGCCCGCGCCCGTGTCCTTGGCCGCCTTCAGCACCAGGTCGGCGTCCAGATACGACTCCTTCGCGGGCGCCGGGCCGAGCCGTACCGCCTCGTCGGCGAGCCGTACGTGGGGTGCCGAGCGGTCGGCGTCGGAGTACACGGCGACCGTGCGCAGGCCGAGTTCGCGGGCGGTGCGGATGACGCGGACGGCGATCTCGCCCCGGTTGGCGATCAGCAGCGTGTCGAAGGTCATCCAGCAACCCCGATCGTCATCTCCACTGCGGTCGGCTCGAAGCCGTTGCAAGGGTTGTTGATCTGGGGGCAGTTGGAGACCAGGACCAGGACGTCGCGTTCGGCGCGCAGGGTCAGTTTCAGGCCCGGTGCGGAGAGGCCGTCGACGATGCCGAGGGTGCCGTCCTTCTCGACCGGCACGTTCATGTACCAGTTGATGTTGGAGACCAGGTCCCGTTTTCCCAGGCCGTACTTGGCGCCCTCGGCGAGGAAGTTGTCCACGCACGCGTGCTGCGACCACGTGTGATGGCCGTAGCGAAGGGTGTTGGACTCCTTGGAGCAGGCGCCGCCGACCGTGTCGTGCCGGCCGACCTCGTCGGCGGTGACGGTCATCAGCGGGGTGTGCTCGTTGGACATCAGCACGCTGCCGGTGGTCAGGAAGAGGTTGCCCTGGGCGTGGATGGTGTCGGGGGCGCTGTAGCGGACCGACGTGTCGTGGGCGTCGTAGACGAGGAAGTCGACGGCCTGGTTGCCGTGCAGGTCGGTGATGGTGAGGGTCTCGCCGGTCCGTACGACGGCGGACCAGGCGGCGCGGGCCGGTACTTCCACCGTCGTCATGGCCGGTACGTCCTCGGTCTTCATATGAGCCCCCTCGCGGCAAGGAATTCGGCGGTGTTCAGGAAGGCGCGGCGGCCTTCGGGCGTGGCCTCCCACAGCGGGTCGCCCGGCTTGGTGGCCTCGGCGCGCCAGGCCAGCACCTCAAGTGGGGTGCTGACGTAGTCGTCGCGCGGGTCGACCGGATGCGGCACGTTCGCGATCAGTACGGTCACGTCCTGCTCGGCGCGCAGGGTCACGCTGCCGCCCGGACCGGTCGAGCCGGTGAAGTCGAGGGAGCCGTCGTCGCGGACCTCGACGCCCTGGAAGAAGGAGAGCGAGGGCGGGAGATCGCGGGGCTCCAGGCCGTTCTTGGCGGCGGCGAGCTTGAACAGCTCGCGCCCGGCGGGGGAGTTGGACTGCGGGGTGCCGTCGCCGTAGCGCTCGGTGTTGCGGACGAGGGTGGAGGTGCCGCACAGCGCGTCGTGGCGGCCGGAGGTGTCGGCGACGAGGGAGGCGAGGACGCGGCCCTGGTCGGAGAGGAGGAGTTGGCCCTCGCCGAGGTAGGCGTTCCACTGGACCTTGACCGTGTCGGCGACGTTCAGTCGCTCCCAGGAGCGGTCGGCCGCGTACAGGAGCAGGTGGGCGCAGGCGTCGCCGCTCAGGTCGGTCAGGCGGAGTTCGGTGCCTCGGGCCAGGACGCGGTGGGTGTAGTTGCCGCCCGCGACGGTCTCGGCCCACACCAGGTGGCCCGCCTCGCAGGGGGGCGCCGGCCAGTCGCCGGCCGGGACGACGGGCATGGCCTCGGCCCGCTTGCCCTCCTGGGCGCGGGCGTGGTCGCGGGCTCCGTAAGTGGTCGCTGTCGCCATCGCGGGGGACCTCCGGCTGCGGGGACGTCGTGGGCGTACGACATTTCTGTCGCCCGACAGAAATTAGGAGGCCGTCGGGTCGCCGGAGTTGCCCGGGTGTTGCCGGTCGGTTACCGAGCCCTCACGAAGATCGCCGGGCGTCCGGCGGGCATTCGGTGGACGTTCGCCGTGCGGGGCCGTGTGCGAGGATCGAACGCATGGGGACAACGGGTGCACAGGGGGGCCGCCGGGTCGGCAGGCCGCGGGCCGATCAGCGGCCGGACAGCGGACTGTCCCCGCGTGCCGAACTCCTCTCCGCCGCCGCCGAGTTGTTCACCACCAGCGGCTACGCGGCCACCACCACCCGGGCCGTCGCCGAGCGTGCGGGCATGCGGCAGGCGTCCATGTACCACTACGTCTCCGGCAAGGAGGAGCTGCTCGCGGACCTCCTGGAGTCCACGGTCACGCCCTCGCTGACGTACGCCCGGGAGCTCCTCGCGGACGACGCCACTCCGGCCGAGGACCGGCTGTGGGAGCTGTGCCGCACCGACGTCGAGTTGCTGTGCGGCGGTTCGCACAACCTCGGCGGGCTGTATCTGCTGCCCGAAGTGCGCGCCGAGCGCTTCGCCGGCTTCCATGCCGTACGCGCCGAACTCAAGGACGCCTACCGGCAGTTGCTCGCCGCGACGGCCGCCGGCGGGACGCTGGCCAAGAGCGAGTTGGAGCTGCGTACGGATCTGGTGTTCGGGCTGATCGAGGGCGTCATCCTCGTGCACCGCTCCGACCCCGAGCGGCCGGTGTCCGCCTTCGCGGAGGCGACGGCCGACGCCGCGTTGCGCATCGCCGGAACCTGATCCGGAACGGGCGTTTCACTCCTTACGGTGAGTGATATTCGCACGCCTGCACGCCGTAACGCGCTGTGTGCGAATGAAGCCACAGCGTGTAAATGGGCTGAGGGTACTCCTCTTCCGTGTCCCTTTTCAGGGGCTTGCTGAATATGACACAGCGGTGATCCGGTCGGACTAAGCTCGCCCGCAGCGCACCGAGTTGGGCTGTATTCGTGCGCTTGTTCCCAAACATGCAAAAGATACAGAAGCTCCCCCCAGATTTTCCCGATCCCCCCAGCCGACCTGTCTTTAGAGGGCATACATGGTGAGTGTTCAATCGCCTCCCGGTGGCCGTGAACTTCCCTACGCGCGCGTGTTGTTGCCGCCTGCCATAGTGATGGCCGCGGCGACCGGGGCCGCCGTCGCCCTGGTGGCGGGCCCGGCCCGGATCGCCGTCGGCTGGTGCGGAGCCGTCGCCACCCTTCTGGTGATCGTGACGGCGGCCGAAGCGGTACGCCGCGGCCGCAACCTGCGGGACCTGCGCGCCGAGCACGACCGTCACACCGCGTATCTGGAACGGCGGCTCGCCGACCAGAACGTGGAGATGGTCCGTCTCGGCAAGGAGATCCTGCCCGCCACGCTGTACCGGCTCAGCAGTGGAGAATCCCCCGGAGAGGTGATTCGCCAAGTCGTCGACGCCGATCCCGACTGGCGGCAACTTCCGCCGCCGCAGCGCGACTTGCTGAGGACGGTGCTCAACATCGTCCAGCGCGAGGAGAACATGCGTGACTCCGCGCAGCGCTCCTTCGTCAGCATCGCCCGCCGTGTCCAGGCCATCGTCCACCAACAGGCCAAGGAACTCCGGGAGATGGAGGAGGACCACGGCCGTAACCCCGAGGTCTTCGACGACCTCCTGCGCATCGACCACGGCACCGCGCTGATCGGCCGACTCGCCGACTCCATCTCGGTGCTCGGCGGTGGCCGCCCCGGCCGCCAGTGGCCCGAACCGGTGCCGCTGTACAGCGTGTTGCGCGGCGCCATGTCCCGCATCCTGGAGTACCGGCGCATCGAGCTGCACTCCATCGCCAAGGTCAACATCCGCGGCATCTCCGTCGAGCCGGTCATCCACGCGGCGGCCGAACTCCTCGACAACGCCACCCGCTACTCGCCCCCGCAGACCAAGGTGCACGTCACCGCCGTGGAGGTGCAGACCGGTGTCGCCATCGAGATCGAGGACGGCGGCGTCAGCCTCAGCGAGGAGTCGCGGGCACGGGCCGAGGGCATGCTGGAGCGCGCCAAGGCCGGCACCGACCTCCAGGACCTCGGCGAGAGCCCGCGCCTCGGCCTCGCCGTCGTCGGCCGGCTCTGCGCGACGTACAACATGCAGATCTCGCTGCGCGCCTCGGCCTACGGCGGCGTACGCGCCGTCCTCATCGTGCCCAGCGAGATGCTCACCCCCGGCACCGCACCCGGACTCGCCCACGGCATCGGCGCCACCGCCCTGCCCAAGGCGGAGCTCGGCGCGGTCGACGGTCCCAAGCGCACGATCAAGCGGCGCCGCCCCACGAGCCCGCGCATCCCGGCCTCGGTGAGCATGGAGGACGAGGTTCCCGAGGTCACCGAGTGGACGGCGGGCGGCCTGCCGCAGCGCCGCAGCCGGGTCAAGGTCCCGCTCGCCCAGCGGTACGCCGAACAGGCCGCCGCCGAGCGCGCCGAGGCCGCCGCACGGGAGGCCCGCTCCGCCTGGGGCACGCCCGAGCCCGAGCCGGAGAAGAAGGACGAACCCGAACCGGGCCTGTGGGTCGAGGCGTTCATGGAAGGCCTCAAGGGTGACCCGGACCCGAACGCTTTCGCCCAGAAGACCGAGCCGGCCCGTGTCGAGGCCGACGACGAGGGGGACCTCAAGTGATCCAGCAGCGAGCCAACTTCGACTGGATGCTCAAGGATCTCGCCGACGGCGTGCCCGGCATCCAGCAGATCGTGGTGCTCTCCGCCGACGGACTGCGCATCGCCCGCTACGGCGGCGACCCGGACGCCGCCGACCGCGTCGCCGCGGCCTGCGCCGGACTGCAGAGCCTGGCGGGTGCCGTCGCCTCCGAGATCCCGGGCAGCGACGGCCGGATGAAGATGGTCATCATCGAGATCAACGGCGGCTACTTCTATCTGATGGCCGCGGGCGCCAACGCCTACCTGGCAGTCCTGTCCGACGTCGTCGCCGAACCCGGCCAGATGAGCAACCGCATGCGCGACCTCGTCGTCAGAATCGGCGCCCACCTCACCAGCCCGCCGAGGCGCAACGGGCAGACCGTATGACTCCTCCGCAACGCCGGCGGCGGCTCCCCAAGGAAGAGACGCCGCCCGAGCCCGCCAAGAAACAGGGCGAGGGAAAGATCCCGGAGCGGCTGTACGTGCTCACCGGCGCGACCGAGGACGGCGACCGGGCCGAACTCGACCTGGTCACACTGATCGTGGCGCGTTCCGACGCGCCGCAGTCGGCCACTCCGGAGCAGGCGGCCCTGCTCGGGCTCTGTATCTCCCCCCTGTCCGTGGCCGAGCTGTCGGCCTATCTCAACCTGCCGTACAGCGTGGTGACCGTCCTGCTCACCGAGCTGCTGACGGCCGAACTGGTGCAGGCGCGCGCCCCGATCGTCCGCCAGGCGCTCCCCGACCGTTCCCTCCTCGAAGCGGTGATGCATGGACTTCAAAAGCTCTGACACCATCACGGGTCCTCGCACCGAGGACCATCTCCCGCACACGGCCCAGGCCGCGGTGAAGATCGTGATCGTCGGCGGCTTCGGGGTCGGCAAGACGACCATGGTCGGTTCGGTCAGCGAGATCAGGCCGCTGACCACCGAGGAGACCATGACGCAGGCCGGCGTCGGCGTCGACGACAACTACGGCTCGGAGAGCAAGACGGCCACCACCGTCGCGATGGACTTCGGCCGCATCAGCATCACCGAGCAACTGGTGCTGTACCTGTTCGGCACCCCCGGCCAGGAACGCTTCTGGTTCCTGTGGAACGGGCTGTTCGAGGGTGCGCTCGGCGCGGTGGTGCTCATCGACACGCGGCGCCTCGAAGTCAGCTTCGACGTCATAGGACGGCTGGAGGAGCGCGGGGTGCCGTTCGTGATCGCCGTCAACTCCTTCCCGGACGGCCCCCATTACCCCATCGAGGACCTGCGTACGGCACTCGACCTGTCGCCGGACATCCCCATCATCGAGTGCGACGCGCGCCGCCGCGCCTCCAGCCGGGACGTCCTGATGACCCTGATGCGCTTCCTGCACTCGCTCGCGATGACGGGCTCACTCGCCTGACCCCACGTCCTGGCCCCAACTCCCCAGACACCGGACCCATTTCAGCTTCGGAGCGATCACCGTGACGCCTGAACACCACTCCCTGACCGATACGGACGACACCAGGCTCGGCCCGCCCCCCGGCTGTCCCGCGCACGGCCAGGGGCCCGGGGGACTGCACCGGCTGTACGGCCCCGAAGCGGCGGACCTGGGCGCCCTCTACGAGAAACTCCGCGCCGAACACGGCCCCGTGGCACCGGTGTTGCTCCACGACGACGTACCGATCTGGGTCGTCCTCGGCCACACCGAGAACCTGCACATGGTGCGTACGCCCTCGCAGTTCAGCCGCGACAGCCGCGTCTGGACGCCGTTGCGCGAGGGCATGGTCAAGCCCGACCACCCGCTGATGCCGCACATCGCCTGGCAGCCCATCGCCTCGCACGCCGAGGGCGACGAACACCTGCGGCTGCGCGGCGCGGTGACCGGCGCCATGTCGACCATCGACCCGCGCGGCATCCGCCGGCACATCAACCGCTACACCCAGATCCTCGCCAACACCTTCTGCGAGCAGGGCCACGCCGAACTCGTCGGCCAGTTCTGCGAACACCTGCCGATGGCCGTGCTGTGCGAGATCCTCGGCATGCCCGACGAGTACAACGAACAGATGGTGGAGGCGGCCCGCGACGCCCTCAAGGGCACCGAGACCGCGATCGTCAGCCACCAGTACGTCATGGACGCCCTGACCCGGCTCACCGCCCTGCGCCGGGCCGAGCCCGCGGACGACTTCACCAGTCACCTCGTCATGCACCCGGCGGGGCTCAGCGACGACGAGGTCAGGGAGCACCTGCGGCTCGTCCTCTTCGCCGCCTACGAGGCCACCACCAACCTCCTCGCCAACGCGCTGCGCATGGTCATCACCGACCCGCGCTTCCGCGCCCAACTCAACGGCGGGCAGATGACGGTGCCGGAGGCGGTCGAGCAGTCCCTGTGGGACGAGCCGCCGTTCAGCACCGTCTTCGCCTACTTCGCCAAGCAGGAAACGGAGTTGGGCGGCCAGCGTATCCGCAAGGGCGACGGCCTGCTCTTCGCACCGGCGCCGGGCAACGTGGACCCCCGGGTGCGCCCCGACCTCAAGGCCAACATGATGGGCAACCGCTCCCACCTGGCCTTCGGCGGCGGCCCGCACGAGTGCCCCGGCCAGGACATCGGCCGCGCCATCGCCGACACCGGGGTGGACGCACTGCTGATGCGGCTCCCGGACATCGAACTCGACTGCGACGAGGACGAGTTGACCTGGACGGCGTCCATCGCCTCCCGCCACCTGGTGGACCTGCCGGTGCAGTTCGCCCCGAAGCCCCCGCAGGACGTCTCGGAGAAGCCCGGCCACGCGGCGGTCCCCCAACCACGCCACGCCTGGCACGTCGGCATGTCGCCCGACCCGGACCCGGCACCGGCCGCGATGCCACAACGCGTCGAGCCGACGGCCCCGCCGGAGCCGGTCGCGACGCCGGAGCCGGTACGGCAACTCGGCGCGTGGCAGCGGTTCTTGAGGTGGTGGAGGGGTTACTGAGCGGCCCAGTCGGCGTAGGACACCCACGCTTCGAGCATGCGGCCGCTACGGAACCGGTGCTCCACCCCCGTGACCGGATCGGTGAACTCCAGCGCCCGCGCCACCAGTTGGAGCGGTCGCCGGAACTCACCGTCCGGCACGGGGTCGGTCACCACGGGATACAGCGGATCGCCGAGGATGGGCACGCCCAACGCGCTCATGTGGACCCGTAGTTGATGCGTCTGCCCGGTACTGGGCACCAGCCGGTACCGGGCGAGCCCGTCCCCCCGCCGCTCGACCAGCTCGACCCGGCTGACGGCATTGACCTCGCCCTCGACCTGCCGCGCGGCCATCACGCCACGCTCCTTCAGGATGCGGGAGCGCACGGTCGTGGGGAGTCCGAGCCCGGACTCGTACGGCGCGACAGCCTCGTACTCCTTCCGCACCCGCTTCTCCCGGAACAGCGCCTGGTACGCGCCCCGTTCCTCGGGCCGCACCGTGAACAGCACGAGCCCCGCGGTGAGCCGATCGAGCCGGTGCGCGGCGCCGAGCGCCGGGATCCCCAACTTCCTGCGCAGCCGCGCCAACGCCGTCTCGACGACATGACTGCCCCGCGGGGTGGTCGCGAGGAAGTGCGGCTTGTCGGCGACGACGATGTGCTCGTCGCGGTAGACGACCTCCAGGGGGAAGGGCACCGGCACTTCGGCGGGCAGGTCCCGGTGGAACCAGACGAACATGCCGGGTTCGTACGGCAGCCCGGCCACGGTCTTCCCGTCCACCCCGACGAACAGCCCGTCGTCCATCATCCGGTCGACGACACCGTCGCCCGCCCCCGAGAGCCGGTCCACCAGGTACTCGCGCACGGTGGTCCAGGAATCCTCGGGGGGCAGGCGGACCCGCACCGGGTCCACTCCGTCGCGTTGGGGGAGTGGGGAGGGCGGGATACGGCGCTTTCGGGTCATCGCGATCAAGCGTAGGCGGTCAGGTCAGGCGGGGACCGCTTCCGGAGCCTCGGCCGTCACCGTACGGGCGCGGTACGCCCGGTATCCGAACCCGGCCCCCACGGTCACCACCAGGAACAACACCGTGAACCACTGGAAGTACCAGTGCCCACCCGCCGGGTCGTACACCGCGGCCCGGGGCCACGCCAGGTTGACCGTCATCACCAGGCCGTAGAGAAGAGCCAGCGCGTTGACCGGCACTCCCCACCGCCCCAGGGAGAAGAGCGGGGCACCCGTCTCGTCCGTGCCGTCCACCGCGAAGTCGCCGCGCAGGCGGCGGAACAGCAGCGGCCCCGTCACCATCGCGTACGCCAGGTACAGCATCACGATGCAGGTCGTGCCGATGGCGAGGAACGCGTCCGGGGAGGCGAAGTTGAGGAGGAGCAGGGCGGCCGAGAGGGTGCCCACGACGATGGCCGGGGCGCTGGGCATGCCCGTGCGGGGGTTGACCTTGGACAGGCGGCCGGAGAACGGGAGTTGGCCGTCGCGGGCCATCGAGAAGAGCATGCGGCAGGCCGCCGTCTGGATGGCGAGGGTCGCCACCGCGATCGCCACCACCACGTCCGCCAGCAGGGCCTTGCCGACGCCGTCGCCGAGGCTGCTTGTCAGGACGTAGCTGAGGCCGTCGACGCCCAGGTGGCCGTCGGTCAGGCTGGGGGCGGCGAGCAGGCCGCCGAGGATGATCAGGCCGCCGAGCAGGCCCGCCGCGCCGAGCGCGGTGAGGATCGTGCGGGGCGCGGTGCGGCGCGGGTTGTGGGTCTCCTCGCTCATCTCGCCCGCGCTGTCGAAGCCGATCATCACGTACGCCGCCGTGAACGAGCCCACCAGCAGCGCGCCGAGCAGGCCGCCCTCCAGGCTGCCGCCGGTGTGGAAGGTGATGCTCGGGGTGCGCTCGGAGTGGGTCAGGAGCAGGACGACGATCAGGATCGCGCCGATGATCTCCGCCGTCACTCCGACCCGGTTGATGATCGACATCACGCGGTTGTCGAGGATGTTCACCACGGTCGTCAGGACGAGCAGGATCACGCCCAGGACCGCCGCGTTGGCCGCGCCGTCCGGTGAGGTGGGTGCCGGGTCGCCGCCCACCAGCTGGAAGCCCGACCAGATCGCCGGCAGCACCATCTGGAGCGCCAGTGCCGCCGCCGCGACGACCACTATCTGCCCTATCACCATGATCCAGCCGGCGAACCAGCCGAACGTCGCGTTCGAGAGACGGGACGACCACTGGTAGATCGCGCCCGAGATCGGGTAGCGCGCGGCCAGTTCCGCGAAGCACGCGGCCACCAGCAACTGGCCTGCCAGCACCACCGGCCAGGCCCAGAAGAAGACCGGGCCGCCGAACGCGTACCCGAAGGCGAAGAACTGGAAGACCGTGGTCAGTACGGAGATGAAGGAGAACCCGGCCGCGAACGACGCGTACCGGCCGAGGCTGCGGTGCAGTTCCTGGCGGTAGCCGAACTCCGCGAGGGAGCCGTCGTCGGGGGAGGAGGAGTGCGGCGGATCGGGGCGTATGTCGGAGGGGGTGGTTGTGGTCACGGCGGCACCTGCCTTCGGCGCAGGAGAGCGGAATCCTGACGGCGACAGCTGAATTCCTGTCGGGTGACAGAAATTAGGGAGAAGCTGTTTCCGTCGCGTCACGCCGCCGTGTCTGCGGGGGGCCGAAGTCCTCACGCCCCCGGGATCGGTCCGGTCATAGTGGCGCTCGGTGTGACCGGCCGGCGCATGGCGAAGGGACGGTGCCCCGAAGGCGCCGCCCCTTTCCTGAACCCTCTGCCGGGTGCTACGCAGCCGCCGTGGACCCTTCCTGCTCCGCCTCGATCTTCGCGTTCCACTCACGCTTCGACGCCTGCCAGCCGTCCTCGTTGTGGCCCAGGCGCCAGTAGCCGGAGATCGACAGGTCCTCGCGCGGGATCTCCGACTCGACCCGCAGCAGGGCGCGCAGCTCTTTCACGAAGGCCGCCTCGCCGTGCACGAACGCGTGGATCCGGCCGTCGGGGAACTCCAGCGCCCGTACGGCCTCGACGAGTGTCTCGCCGACGGGACGGTCGCCGCGGTGCAGCCAGACGACCTCGATGTCGGAGTCGATCTTCTGCTCCTCCTCGGGCCCGGAGATCTCCACGAAGGCGTGTGCCGTGGCGCCCTCGGGCAGCGACTCCAGGGCGCGGGCGATCGCGGGCAGCGCGCTCTCGTCCCCGACGAGCAGATGCCAGTCGGCGCCCGCGTCCGGGGCGTAGGCGCCGCCGGGGCCCATGAAGTGGACGGTCTCGCCCGGCTGGACCCGGGTCGCCCACGGGCCGGCGAGGCCCTCGTCGCCGTGGATCACGAAGTCCAGGGTCATTTCGAGGTGCTCGGGGTCCCAGGCGCGCACGGTGTAGGTGCGGGTCACCGGCCACTGCTCACGCGGGAACTCGGCGCGGATGCGCTCCACGTCGAAGGGCTCGGGGTAGGTCGCGCCCCCGGCCGGGAACAGCAGTTTCACGTAATGGTCGGTGCAGGTGTCCGCCGAGAACTCGGCCAGACCCTCGCCACCGAGCACCACGCGCTGCATGTGGGGGGTCAGCCGTTCAGTGCGGACGACCTGCGCGGAGTGGGGCTTACGCGGCTTCCGTGCCGGACGTTCTGCCATGACGGCCTCCCAGATTCCCATGCTTAGGCTTACCTAAGTTAGCACTAGATTCTTTGTTATAGGCAAGACAGCAGGGGCAAGAACAATGCTTACGCGCCCAGCGTGGTGAGCAGTCGTTGCAATGATCCGCCCAGCCCCCAGCGCTCCGCCAGTGCGCCCACCAGCTCCGGATCACGCGGCGCGTGCGGCAGCGTCGGGTCGACATCGGGCAGCGGTACGTCGTCCGCGACCCGTACGACCTTGGGCGCGACCGCGACATACGGCCGCGACTCGTCGAGGCGCTTGCGCTGCGAGGGGGTCAGCTTGGACTTGGGGTCGTCGATCGCCGCCATGATCCCGGGCACGTCACCGAACTCGGCGAGGAGTTTCGCCGCCGTCTTCTCGCCGATCCCGGGCACGCCCGGCAGACCGTCGCTGGGGTCGCCGCGCAGCAGCGCCAGATCCATGTAACCGCGGCCGTCGACGCCGTACTTCTCCCGCAGCAGCGCCTCGTCGGTGAGCTGGAGCATGCCGACGCCCTTGATCGGATACAGGACGCGGATCCCGCGGGCGTCGTCGACGAGCTGGTACAGGTCGCGGTCGCCGGTGACGATGTCGACCGGGCCCTTGGCGTGTGCCGTGAACGTGCCGATCACGTCGTCGGCCTCGTAGTGCTCGACGCCCACACGCGCGATGCCGACCGCGTCGAGAACGGCCTCGATGATCGGCACCTGCGGGGAGAGCGTGTCCGGCACCTCCTCCGCGTCCGGGCCGCTCTCGCGCACCTCGGCGACGCGGTGCGCCTTGTAGGTGGGGATCAGGTCGACCCGCCACTGCGGCCGCCAGTCCGCGTCCATGCACGCCACCAGTTGGTCGGGGCGGTGGTCCTTGACCAGCCGGTCGATGAATTCGAGCAGCCCCCGTACGGCGTTCACCGGCGTCCCGTCCGGTGCCTTCACGGACTCCGGGACGCCGAAGTAGGCGCGGAAGTAGAGCGAGGCGGTGTCGAGAAGCATCAGTCGTCCGGTCACGCCTCGCATCATGCCGCACGACAGGGCGACGGCCACCCCTCCCTGCCACCCGGAGGGACGAACACCGCCTGTTGGTGAGCTGGACCACTCCTGTGTTTGCGCGCGGAAAGCCTGGGAAGGCGCGGCCTCGGAGCGATGCCGGTTGCACATTCAACTGCCGATGGGCCTTCAGGTCCCTCGCCATCGCCTCCCTGTCCTGCCCCCGATCGAGAGGTACGCGTGTCAGCCAGGCTAGAAGCCGAACACCTGCACAAGGTGTTCGGCAGACGACCCGACCAGGCAGTCGAACGGCTCCGCGAAGGAGCCGACCGGGAGGAACTGCGCGCCGAGGGCACCACCGCCGCCGTGATCGACGCCTCCTTCTCCGTCGCACCGGGCCAGATCTTCGTCGTCATGGGCCTGTCCGGCTCCGGCAAGTCCACCCTCCTGCGGATGCTCAACGGACTCCTGGAGCCCACCGCGGGCCGCGTCCTCTTCGACGGCCAGGACCTGACCGCGCTCGGCGACCGCGAACTCCGCGAGGTCCGCGCCCGCAAGATCAGCATGGTCTTCCAGCACTTCGCGCTCTTCCCGCACCGCAGCGTCCGCGAGAACGCCGCCTACGGTCTCGCGGTGCAGGGCGTGCCCCGCGCCGAGCGCGAAGCCCGCGCCGGCGAGGCGCTCGCCCTGTGCGGCCTGGCCGGCTGGGAGGACTCCTGGCCCGACGAACTGTCCGGCGGCATGCAGCAGCGCGTGGGCCTGGCCCGCGCGCTCGCCACCGACGCCGACCTGCTGCTCATGGACGAGTCGTTCAGCGCGCTCGACCCGCTGATCCGCCGGGACATGCAGGACCAGCTTCTGGAACTCCAGAAGTCCCTCAAGAAGACGATCGTCTTCATCACGCACGACCTCAACGAGGCCATGCGCCTGGGCGACCGCATCGCCGTCATGCGCGACGGCCGCATCGTCCAGACCGGCACCGCGGAGGACATCCTCGTCCGCCCCGCCGACGACTACGTCTCCTCCTTCATCCAGGACGTCGACCGCTCCCGGGTCCTCACCGCGAGCTCCGTCATGGACACCGACCTGCGCGGCGACGAGGCCGACTGCGCCTGCGAGACCGCGACGCCGGACACGCCGTTCAACGACCTGTGCGCGATCAGCGCCCGCCTCACGCACGCCGTCGCGGTGCTCGACAAGGACCACGAACTGGTCGGTGTCGTCCCGAGGCGGAACCTCGTCGCCTTCCTCGGCGACGAACAGCACGAACCCACCCCCTGTGTCAGTCCGCGCGACGGCGGCGAGAAGGTGACCGCCCATGCCTAGGCTCCCGCTCGGCGACTGGGTCGACTCCGGAGTCGACTGGCTCCTCGCCCACATGTCCTGGCTCTTCGACGCGATCAAGACGGTCGTCGAGGGCATGTACGACGGCATCAACGCGGTCCTCACCGCCCCCGAACCCCTGCTCCTCGCGGGCATCCTGGCCGTCATCGCCTGGTGGCTGCGCGGACTGGTCGCGGGTGTCCTGGCCTTCGCCGGGTTCCTGCTCATCGACTCGCTCGACCTGTGGGACCGGGCCATGTCGACCCTGGCCCTGGTGCTCGTGGCGACCGTCATCGCCCTGGTGATCTCGATCCCGCTGGGCATCTGGGCGGCCCGCTCCAGGACGGTCAGCGCGGTCGTACGGCCCGCCCTCGACCTGCTTCAGACGATGCCGTCGATGGTGCTGCTGATCCCGGCGATCCTCTTCTTCGGCCTCGGCACCTCCGCCGGCGTGATCGCCACCCTGATCTTCGCGCTCGCCCCCGGCGTCCGCATGACAGAGCTGGGCATCCGCCAGGTCGACGCCGAACTCGTGGAAGCCGCCGAGGCGTTCGGCACCTCACCGCGCGACACCCTGCTGCGCGTCCAACTGCCGCTGGCGCTCCCGACGATCATGGCGGGCATCAACCAGGTCATCATGCTGGGCCTGTCGATGGTCGTCATCGCCGGCATGGTCGGCACCGGCGGCCTCGGCGGCGCCGTCAACGAGGCCATCGGCCAGCTCGACATCGGCTTCGGCTTCGAGGCGGGCGTCGGCATCGTCGTCCTCGCCATCTACCTCGACCGCATGACCAGCGCGCTCGGCACCCAGATCTCCCCGCTCGGCCGCAGGGCCGCCGCCAAGGCCCGCGCGGCGGGCAACGCCAAGCCCTGGAACTACCGTCCTCGCCCGGCGTTCGCCGTGATCGGTGTGGTCGTCCTCGCTCTCGTGGCAAGCGGCATCGGCGTCTTCGGCTCCTCCTCAGGCACGAAGGCGACCTCCGCCACGGACGTCGGCAAGGGCAAGAACATCACCATCGGCTACATCCCCTGGGACGAGGGCATCGCCTCCACCTTCCTCTGGAAGGAGATCCTGGAGGAGCGTGGCTACAAGGTGACGACCACCCAGTACGCGGCCGGCCCCCTCTACACCGGCCTCGCCACCGGCCAGGTCGACTTCCAGACCGACTCCTGGCTGCCCACCACCCACGCCGAGTACTGGAAGAAGTACGGCAAGCAGCTCGACGACCTCGGCAGCTGGTACGGCTCCACGTCCCTGGAGCTGACCGTCCCGTCGTACGTGAAGGACGTCAACACCCTGGCGGACCTCAAGACCCACGCCTCCGAGTTCGGCGGCAAGATCACCGGCATCGAACCGAGCGCCGGAATGATGGGCCTCCTCAAGACCAAGGTCCTCAAGGAGTACGGCCTCCAGGGCTCCTACGACGTCGTCGACGGCTCCACCCCGGCGATGCTGGCCGAACTGAAGCGCGCGTACGCCAAGAAGCAGCCGATCGTCGTCACGCTCTGGTCGCCGCACTGGGCGTACAGCGACTACAAGCTGAAGAAGCTCACGGACCCGAAGAACGCCTGGGGCAAGGGCGACGGCGTGCACACCGTGGCGCGCAAGGGCTTCGCCGCCGACAACCCCGACGTCGGCAAGTGGCTGAAGGACTTCCGGATGACCGAGAGCCAGCTCACCGGTCTGGAGGCGCAGATCCAGAAGTCCGGCAAGGGCGGGGAGCAGGACGCCGTCCGCAGCTGGCTGAAGCAACACCCGGGCCTCGTCGACCAGTTGGCCCCGGTCACGAAGAACCAGAAGAGCCAGGCGGCCGGGTGACCTGACAGTCCCGGAGCCGCCGCCCGAGAGGTGGGCTCACCGCACGTTCCCCCCTTCGTGCGGTGCGGCCCACCTCTCTTGTTTGTTTGTGAGGACGTCCTCGGGCACGGAAAAGATCCGGCCAACCACACAGCGCTACGAAGCCGGCCGGCAGGCTCCGGGAACGAGCGGGAACACAGGCGACCGTGCGTGCATTGAAGTAGTGAGGTGAACTCTCGTGCCGATCGAGGGCCGGCGGGCCCCTGCCCACTGGCCAGAACTGTGAGGTCCGATCGCACGCTGTGTGACGTGGATGTGACAGGCGCATGAAACGGTTTGCCGAACATGCGTAGGGTGCAGAGAACTCATCAGAGGAAGCTTCAGAAACAGCATCGGACCGACGAGCGAAGGAGGGAGCCGGAGCGATGGGCGACCACAAAGAACAGCCCCTTCGGGTGGGTGCGGCCGTGCGGCGGCGCCGCCGTGCGCTGTCTCTCACCCTCGCCGTCGTGGCCGAACGCAGTGGCCTGTCGGTGCCCTTCCTGAGCCAGGTCGAGAACGACCGGGCCCGCCCCAGCAGAAGCTCCCTGGAGAAGGTGGCCGACGCCCTGCGCACCACGGCCGTCGAACTCCTCGCCGCCGCCGACCCCGCGTGCAGCGTCGACGTCGTACGCGCGGAGGAGCCCGAGTCGGTCGGCGCACCCCGGATGCGTTCCCTGGTACGGGGTCACCACCAGCTGCACGCCTCGGAGTTCACCGGCGACCATGACGCGGGACGCGAATTCCAGCACCGCAACGACGAGTTGATGTACGTCGCGGACGGCGCCGTCGAGATCGAGGCGGAGGGGCGTGCGTACCGGTTGGTGCGCGGCGACACGATGTACCTCACCGGAGGTGTCCGCCACCGCTGGCGCGCGACCGTGCCGGACACCCGGGTGGTCGTGGTCGCGGTGGCCGAGCACATCGAGGCGGTCCAGGACCGCCACCGCTGATGCGCGTCGTCTCCCTCGTACCGTCCCTCACCGAGGCAATCGCGGTGACCCTGCCGGGAGTTCTGGTCGGGGCGACGGACTGGTGCAGCCACCCGCCCCACCTCGACGTCACCCGCGTGGGCGGCACCAAGAACCCGAAGCTCGACCCGATCCTCGCCCTCGCTCCCGACCTGGTGATCGCCAACGAGGAGGAGAACCGCGAGCCCGACCTCACGACCCTGCGCGAGGCGGGCGTCGAGGTCCTGGTCACCGAGATCCGCGACGTCCCCCAGGCCTTCCGCGAACTGACCCGGGTCCTCGACGCGTGCGGTGCGCCGCTACGACCGCGCTGGCTGGACGAGGCGGAGCGGGCGTGGTCGGAGCTGCCGTCCCCTGAGGGCCGCAGGACCGCTGTCGTGCCCGTCTGGCGCCGTCCCTGGATGGTGCTGGGCCGGGACACCTTCGCGGGCGATGTGCTGGCCCGGCTGGGCGTGGACAACGCGTACGCGACGCACGCCGAGCGCTATCCGCGCGCCAAGGTCGACGAACTGCGGGCGGAGGACCCGGACTTGGTGGTCCTCCCGGACGAGCCGTGCCGCTTCACGGCCGACGACGGACCGGAGGCTTTCGCCGGTCTGCCCTGCGCGCTCGTCAGTGGCAGGCACCTCACGTGGTACGGGCCGTCACTGGGCGAAGCGCCACGGGTGCTGTCCGCGGCCCTGCGAGCAGCTCACCGCTGACCAGACCGCGGGCCGTGTGCACGGCGGCGGTGGCCCAGGCGGCGACCAGCACGCCGTAGAGGACGATCGCGAGCCCGTCGTAGACGGCGAGGCCGGTGTGGCGGGCCAGGGATTCGGCGCCGGTGACGCAGGTGCCGACCGGGAACGTGAACGCCCACCAGGTCATCGCGAAGCGCATGCCCTGGCGCCGGGCGCGGACGACGTGCGCGGTGGCGAGGCCGAACCAGAGCAGGGCGAAGCCCATGACGGGGATGCCGTAGAGGACGGCGAGGAGGCTGAAGCCCTGGGCGTACGCGGCCGGTACGACACCGGGGGCGAAGTCCGCGAACTTGCCTACGGCGGTGGTGGATTGACCCAGCGGACCCAGCACCAGGAACAGCGTCGGGGTGAGCGCGAGGGGCAGCGGTTCGCCGGTGACGATCCGGGCGAAGACCAGCGGCAGCATCAGCAGCGTCGCCAGCAGACTCAGCCCGAACATCGCGAAGCACGCGAGGAGCAGCGTCTCCCGCGCCTGCCCGGCCGGCAGATGCGGCACGAGGAGCGGCCCGAGCGCGGCGGACACCATGGGCGCGACGACGGGCAGCAGCCACACCGGGGACGCCTGCGAGGGGTGCACGTGATGCCGTACGGCCATCAGGTACGGGACGGCGACGGCGGCCACGAGCCCGACGACCGTACCGGCGCCGAACAGCACGGCGTCGAGCGCGACCGCCGCCCGGAGCCCGATCCAGTCCTGTCCGACGACCAGTCCGCCGCCGCCCACCGCAAGCAGGGCCATCGCGAGGCAGCCGTAGAACGGGGCCATCGCCGGGTCGAGGAGATCGGCGCGGGCCTGGTCGCGGTGGTGGGTCCAGTGCAGGGTCCGGGCGGCGAGCAGGGCCAGGAGCATCGCGAGCGAGAGGGCCCAGACGGCGGCGCAGGCCGTGCGCAGTCCCGGGATGTGGAGCGGGAGCCCGGCACCGGCCGTGGCGACGATGGCGGTGCCCATGACGGAGGCGTACCAGTTGGGTCCGAGATGACGAACGGCGGTGACCATGCCTCCACCGTCTCGCCGACTGAGACACGCGACCAGGGAGTATGTGTCTATGGGGACATAAACTGGATTTATGAGCGGGAGCGAGACGAATGATCAGCGGGAAGGGTCGATAGCGCACCGGGTGCCGGATCTCGGGGCGCTGGAGCTGTTGCTGGCCGTGGCACGCCTCGGCAGCCTCGGCGCCGCGGCCCGCGAACTGGGCATCACCCAGCCGGCCGCCAGCAGCCGCATCCGCTCCATGGAACGGCAACTCGGCGTCGCCCTGGTCGACCGCTCCCCACGCGGCTCACGCCTCACGGACGCCGGGGCCCTGGTCACGGACTGGGCCCGCCGCGTCGTCGAGGCGGCGGCGGCCTTCGACGCGGGCGCCCAGGCACTGCGACACCGCCGCGACTCCCGCCTCCGCGTGGCCGCGAGCATGACCATCGCCGAGTACCTGCTCCCCGGCTGGCTCCTGGCCCTGCGCTCCCAACGCCCCGACACCGCAGTCTCGTTGCTGGCCGGCAACTCGACCACGGTCGTGGAACGCCTCCTCTCCGACGAGGCCGACCTGGGCTTCGTAGAGGGCCTG
This sequence comes from Streptomyces sp. NPDC058469, assembly GCF_042721125.1. Classification (NCBI taxonomy): domain Bacteria; kingdom Bacillati; phylum Actinomycetota; class Actinomycetes; order Kitasatosporales; family Streptomycetaceae; genus Streptomyces; species Streptomyces sp. NPDC058469. The sequence continues at coordinate 10,917 of NZ_JBHXME010000054.1, read as the reverse complement.
TCTGTCCCGCCCGGCCTCGACTCGACGGTGATTGCCCACGACCACTTGATCGTCGTGACAGCCCCGACCCACCCCTGGGCCCGCCGCCGACGCCCGGTCCCGGCAGCGGAGTTGGCGTCGACACCCCTGATCCTCCGGGAAAAGGGCTCAGGCACGAGGCAGGTACTGGACGCGGCCCTGGGCGGCCTGGCCCGCCCTCTGATCGAGTTGTCCTCCACTACGGCGGTCAAGGCCTCGGCGGTGAGCGGAGCGGGCCCGGCTGTCCTGAGCGAGTTGGCGGTGGGGGAGGAACTGTCGATGCGACGCCTGGTCCGGATTCCGGTGGAAGAGGTCTCCCTGGCCCGGGACTTGAGAGCGGTCTGGCCGACGGGGCACCGGCCCACGGGCCCGGCGAGGGAGTTGCTGTCGCTGACGCGGGGCTAGCGCCGCATCAACCAACGTTCGCCCTGTAGTGCCGCGCTATGTGAAGGACGTGGCCGAGACATCGGTCATCCGTCACGCTGTCCTCCTGGCTGAGCGGGTGCGGGTGCGGGTGCGTGAGATCGATGACGACGACGGGCAGCGACTGCGGCGGATCGTGCGCCGGGGCACGGGGTCGGTGGTGACCTGGCGGCGGGCCCAGATGGTGTTGTTGTCCGCGCAGGGCATGCTGGTCGACAACGTCGCGACGGTGACGTTCACGGGCCCGGACCGGGTCCGTGACGTGGTGCACAACTTCAACGCCGACGGCTTCGATGCGCTCTACCCCAAGTACCGGGGCGGGCGCCCGAAGACCTTCGCCCTCCTGGAACGGCGGGAGATCAAGAAGCTCGCTAAGTCCAAGCCCGCCGAGCACAGCCTGCCATTCTCGACCTGGAGCCTGGTCAAGCTGGCCGACTTCCTGGTCGACGAGGGGGTGGTCGACGACATAGCCACGAGGGACTGCGCATCCTGCTCCGCGAGGAGGCGTCACCTTTCAACGGGTGAAGACCTGGAAGATCTCGAAGGACCCGGACTACGAGGCCAAAAAGGCCCGGGTCGAACACCTCTACGCAGCCTACGACCTGGGCAAAGACCAGCTCTACGGCCACATCAAGAAGACCAAGAACCGCAGCAAGTTCCTGGAATTCTGCCGCTACCTGCGTTCGCTCCACCCGGCGGACGTAGGCATCGCGATCGTCTGTGCAACTACTCGCCGCACTTGACGTCCAAGCGCTGCCAGCCGGTCGGCGCGTGGGGCTGCCAATAACGCCGAGATCGTCTGCACCCCGACCAACAGCTCCTGGCTGAAGAGGATCGAGGCCCAGTTCACCGATCTCCGCTACTTCGCCCTCGATGGCACCGACCACCCGACCCACAAGGCCCAGGGCAGTATGGTCCGCCGATACATCATCTGGCGGAACAAGAACGCCGCCGACCAGCGCCTCACTGCCCTCGTCCACAGGGCGAACGCCGCCTGACCCGCGCCGCCAACGTCTGTCCTGGGTCGTCAGGGCCGGATCGGCGGCGCACTCATCGCTGCCGTCAGGAACGTGATCGCCCATCGCCGGGCCGGCTCGCCCGCTACCGGGGACACGCATCCAGGGGAGGGCTGCTGGTGGACCTGGAGGCGGTCGACGGCCGTCACGGCCAAGACCCCCCGCATCCGGAACCACAGCTCCTCCGGGGAAAGGCCGGGCAGTACCCGCGCGAAGGCTGCGAAGTAGCGCTCACGGACCGAGTCCTCGGCCGGGCCGGTCCAGCTGCGTGCCTCCTCGGCCGGGTCGCTGAGGATCGTCACGATCAGCCGGGACGTCCGGGCGCCGCCCTCGTCGCCGGCCGGCATCTCGTCGAACAGCGGCCCCGCGAATGCCTCCACCAGTTCGCCGACCGGGGGGTCTGGGGTCCGGGCGAGCAATGTGTCGAGCCCGGCGCACTGGGCAGCGGTGATGGGCTCGGCCACGCGGCGGGCGACTGCCGCCATCAGCTCCGCCTTCGAGCCGAAGTGGTAGCCGACGGCGGCCAGGTTCGCTCCGGCGAGTTTGGTGATCGCGCGGACCGAGGTGCCGCGGTATCCGTGCTCGGCGAAGAGGTGCTCGGCCGCATCGAGGATCTGGGTGCGGGTGTCTGGGGTCGCCACACGAGGGACTCTACATATGTTTGAATGAAACGAACGTATGAATCAAGCGAACGTATGAAAGAGGGCTGTCGTGAAGCTGCTCGTGTACGGCGCCGGAGTGCTCGGCAGCCTGTTCGCCGCCCGCATGCATGAGGCCGGTCACGATGTCTCGCTCCTCGCCCGGGGCGGGCGCCTGACCGCTCTGCGCCGGCACGGCGTGCAGCTCGCCGAGGGAGACAGCCCAGCTGTCAGGCGGGTACCGGTACCGGTGGTCGAGCACCCGGACGGCGGGTACGACCTGATCACCGTCTTCGTCCGCACCCACCAGGTGGACGCGGTGCTGGAGTCACTCGCCGGCCTCGAAGGTGACGTGCTGTTCCTCCACAACTGGGCGGCCGGCGCGCAGCCGTTGGGCGCGGTGATCGGCCACGAGCGGGTGTTGCTCGGCTTCCCCGCGGCCGGCGGCACGATGGACGGCGACGTCGTCCGCTACCGCAAGAGCAATTTCATCACCCGCCGGGTCGCGATGCCGATCGGCGAGCCCGACGGCCGTACCACCCCGCGACTGGAACGGATCGTGGAGACGTTCCGTACCACCGGGATCAACGCCAAGGCCGAGCCGCAGATGGATGCCTGGCTCAAGACGCACGCCGCGTTCGAGGTGCCGCTCGGGCAGGCGGTACACGCGGCGGGCGGCCCGGTAGCGTTGGCCGACGACCCGGACGCGGTCCGCGGCATGCTCCACCTCATGCGGCAGAACCTCGCCGCGATGGAGACGCCGCCGGTACCTCGCGCGTTCGACGCGTTGCGGGCTCTGCCGCAAGGGTTCCTCGTGGCCGTGCTCCGGCGCTTCCTGAAGAGCCCGACGGCCGTGCACAGCGGACTCAACGACCCCTCGCCTGCCGCGGCGGCCGAACTCGAGCGGCTGGCCGAACAGCTCCGCGCCCCTGCGGGAGCCCGCTAAGCAACCTGGCTTTCTCCCCCCCCTGCGGCCACATCCTGCACATAGCGCGGCACTACAGGGCGAACGTTGGTTGACGCGGAGCTAGCGCTCTCTCGAAGCCGCCCCGACCAACGCCCGCATCACCCGCAGGTCTTCCCCCATCTCGGGATGCCACTGCACCCCCAACACCCAGTCGGCGGACGGAAGTTCGACGGCCTCCGGTGTCCCGTCCTCGGCCCAGGCCGACACCACCAGGCCCGCGCCCAGCCGGTCCACGGCCTGGTGGTGGAACGTCGGTACGGACGTCTCCTCCGGTACCGCGGACGCGTACAGGGTTCCCGGGACCGGCTTGACCGGGTGGTGGCCGAAGACGCCCGGTGTTTCCGCGTGGCCGTCCAGGTGTTGGACGAGGGTGCCGCCTACGGCGACGTTCAGGAGCTGCATTCCTCGGCAGATGCCCAGCAGGGGGATGCCCGCCGTCAACGCGGCCTCGATCAGGGCGAGTTCCCAGGCGTCGCGAGCCGCGGCGGGTGGGCCGGTGCGGGGGTCGCGGTCCGCACCGTAGCGGGTCGGTTCCACGTCCGGCCCGCCGGCGATCACCAGGGCGTCGAGGCGGGCGACGGTCGCCGCGGCGTGCTCGGGGGAGTCGGGAGGCAGCATCGCGACGAGGCCGCCCGCGCGTTGGACGAGCCGCGGGTAGCCGGCCGGCAGGAGCGCCGCCTCCAGTTCCCAGGTGCCCCAGCGCGCCCTGGCCTCCAGATACGTGCTGACACCGATCAGCGGCCTGCCCGCCATACGTCCTCCCACCCGAAACGTCCGGAGTAATGGATTGCATCCGTACCTTTACCGAGCCCACTTTTGCCGAGGGTGCCCCCGAAGGGCAAGGCTCACCCGCGCGCCGCCCCAGCCCCGCAGGGCTACGCCAGGAAGCCCCGCAGCAGTGCCGCCGTCCCCGCGCAGTGCTCCCGCATCATCTCCCGCGCCCCGTCGGCGTCCCCGTCCAGCACCGCCTCGACCAGCGCGATGTGCTGCCGTTGCGAGTGCTCCAGGTTGCGGACCAGGAGGGGGATGCAGTCGAGGAGGTCGTTCACCGTGGCCCGTACCGCCGCGTACTGCGCGGTCAGGGTCGGTGAACCGCACAGCTCGGCCAGGGTCAGGTGCAGCAGGGTGTCCAGGCGCCGGTAGTCGGCGAGCGGGGCGTCGTGCGTGCGGGCCAGGGCGTCCCGCAGTCGGCCCGCCTGCTCGGACGTCAGGCCGTGCGTCGCGCACAGGCCCGTCGCGCCGACCTCCAGCACCTCCCGGAACCGCAGCACGTCCTCGATGTCGACCGCGCTGATCCGCCGCCGCAGCTCGTCCTCGCCGCCGGCGTCCGACTTCGGCAGGACGAACGTCCCGCCGTAGCGTCCCCGCCGCGACTCCACGAGACCCTGGTCCTGCAGTACCTTCAGAACCTCGCGCAGCGTCACCCGACTGATCCCGAGCCGCTCGGCCAGTTCCCGCTCGGCCGGCAACCGTTCGCCCCCCGGCACCAGACCCAGCCGTACGACCTGCAGTATCTGTTCCAGCGCCTCTTCGAATCCGTTGCCCGCCCGCACCGGCCGCAGTACCGGGGTCAACCGGTCCTCAAGCCCGTTCTCCGCATCCAGCGACATATGGCGGCACCCCCTTCCCAAGCAATGGTTCTCCGCAATACCTTATGGCTTCCGGCTGACCGTAGAAGCCGAAGGAGGCTTTCCCGTGGCAGACCGCACACCCCCACTGAGCGTCGAGGAACTTCAACGCCTCGTTTCCAGTGGTGAGATCGACACTGTCGTCCTGGCCTTCCCCGACATGCAAGGGCGGCTGCAGGGCAAGCGGTTCGCCGCCCAGTTCTTCCTCGACGACGTACTGCAGCACGGCACTGAGGGCTGCAACTACCTCCTCGCCGTCGACACCGAGATGAACACGGTCGACGGCTACGCCATGTCCTCCTGGGAGCGCGGTTACGGCGACTTCGCCATGCACCCGGACCTGTCCACCCTCCGCCGTGTGCCCTGGAACGAAGGCACCGCCCTGCTGATCGCCGACCTCGCCTGGAACGACGGATCGCCGGTGGTCGCCGCACCCCGCCAGATCCTGCGCCGCCAGCTGGAGCGCCTCGCCGAGCACGGTTTCACCGCGCAGGTCGGTACGGAGCTGGAGTTCATCGTGTTCAAGGACACGTACGAACAGGCCTGGGACGCCGACTACAGAGGCCTCACGCCGGCCAACCAGTACAACATCGACTATTCGGTGCTGGGGACCGGGCGTATCGAGCCGCTGCTGCGCCGTATCCGCAACGACATGACCGTCGCCGGGCTGACCGTCGAGTCCGCCAAGGGCGAGTGCAACCCGGGCCAGCACGAGATCGTCTTCCGCTACGACGACGCCCTCGTCACCTGCGACCAGCACGCGGTCTACAAGACCGGCGCCAAGGAGATCGCCTCCCAGGAGGGCTTCTCGCTCACCTTCATGGCGAAGTACAACGAGCGCGAGGGCAACTCCTGCCACATCCACCTCTCGCTCGCCGACGCCGACGGCGGCAACGCCATGGCCGGCTCCTCGGACGACCCCGGGGGCATGTCGGAGGTCATGCGGTACTTCCTCGCCGGGCAGCTCGCCGCGCTCCGCGACTTCTCGCTGCTCTACGCCCCGAACATCAACTCGTACAAGCGGTTCCAGCCGGGTTCGTTCGCGCCGACCGCCGTCGCCTGGGGGTACGACAACCGCACCTGCGCCCTCCGGATCATCGGCCACGGACGCTCCATGCGCTTTGAGAACCGGCTGCCGGGCGGGGACGTGAATCCCCATCTGGCGGTGGCGGGGCTTGTCGCCGCCGGGCTCTACGGCATCGAGCACAAGCTGGAGCTGCCGGAGGCCTGCGCGGGCAACGCCTACAGCGGCGACTACGCGCACGTGCCCACCAATCTCCGTGAGGCCGCAGAGCTGTGGGAGAACAGCCCGATCGCCAAGGCCGCCTTCGGCGACGAGGTCGTCGCGCACTACCGCAACATGGCACGCGTCGAACTGGAAGCCTTCGACGCCGCCGTCACCGACTGGGAGCTGCGTCGCTCCTTCGAACGTCTGTGAGGACCCCTTTGCCTGCCGAGCACCCGCTGCAAGTTCTGAACCCGGCCACCGAGGAGGTCGTCGCCACCGTCCCGGCCGCCACCGCGGCCGACGTGGACGCCGCCGTCGTACGCGCCGCGCGGGCCCAGACGAAGTGGGCCGCGCTCCCGCCCGCCGACCGCGCCCGGCTGCTGCGCCGTTTCGCTACGGCCGTCGACGAACACCTCGAAGAACTGGCCCAGTTGGAGGTGCGCGAGGCCGGGCACACGGTCGGCAACGCTCGCTGGGAGGCCGGCAACGTCCGTGATCTGCTCGACTACGCGGCCGGGGGAGTGGAGCGGCTGACCGGCCGGCAGATCCCGGTCGCGGGCGGCCTCGACATCACGATCCTCGAACCCCTGGGCGTGGTGGGCGTGATCGCGCCCTGGAACTTCCCGATGCCGATCGCCGCGTGGGGCACCGCCCCGGCGCTCGCGGCGGGCAACGCGGTCATCCTCAAGCCGGCCGAGACGACCCCGCTGACCGCGCTCCGGCTGGCCGAACTCGCCCTGGAGGCAGGCCTTCCCGAGGGCCTCTTCCAAGTACTCCCCGGCCACGGCCCGGTCGCGGGCACCGCACTCGTCGAGCACCCGGGCGTCGCGAAGATCGTGTTCACGGGGTCGACGGCCGTAGGCAAACAGGTGCTGGCGAAGGGCTCGGCGCTCCTCAAGCGCGTCACCCTCGAACTCGGCGGCAAGAGCCCCAACATCGTCTTCGCCGACGCGGACATCGAGGCCGCCGCCGCAGCCGCCCCCATGTCCTTCCTCGACAACTCCGGCCAGGACTGCTGCGCCCGCACCCGCATCCTCGTCCAACGCTCCGTCTACGACCGGTTCCTGGACCTCCTGGCCCCGGCCGTCGAGTCCGTCCGCGTCGGCGACCCGGCCGACGAGAAGACGGACATGGGCCCGCTGATCTCCAAGGCCCAGCTGGAGCGCGTCCGTTCGTACGTCACGGACGACTTGGGCGGCATCCGAGGCAAGGCCCCCGAGGGCCCTGGCTTCTGGTTCCCGCCCACCGTCCTCACCGGCGTCGACCCGCACGCGCGCGTGGCCGTCGAGGAGGTCTTCGGCCCGGTCGCCGTAGTGCTCCCCTTCGAGGACGAGACGGAGGCAGTGGTGCTGGCCAACGCCACCGACTACGGCCTCTCCGGCTCCATCTGGACCCGTGACGTCGGCCGCGCCCTGCGCGTCTCGCAGGCCGTGCGGGCCGGCAACCTGTCCGTCAACTCCCATTCCAGCGTCCGCTATTGGACCCCCTTCGGCGGCTTCAAGCAGTCCGGGATCGGCCGCGAACTGGGCCCCGACGCGCTCACCGCCTTCACCGAAACCAAGAACGTCTTCATCAGCACGGAGGGCCCCGCACAGTGACCTCAGAGATTGTTTGCCGGCGTCTCGTCGGCCGTACCGCCGTCATCACCGGAGCCGGCAGCGGCATCGGTCTCGCCACCGCCCGCCGGCTCGCCTCCGAGGGCGCGCACGTCGTCTGCGGCGACATCGACGAGACCCATGGCAAGGCGGCGGCCGACGAGGTCGGCGGACTCTTCGTGAGGGTCGACGTCACCAACCCCGAACAGGTCGAGGCGCTTTTCAAGGCGGCCTACGACACCTACGGCAGCGTCGACATCGCCTTCAACAACGCGGGCATCTCACCGCCGGACGACGACTCCATCCTCGACACGGGACTGGAGGCATGGAAGCGCGTCCAGGACGTCAACCTCACCTCCGTTTACCTGTGTTGCAAGGCCGCCATCCCGTACATGCGCCGTCAGGGCAAGGGCTCCATCATCAACACGGCGTCCTTCGTGGCGCGGATGGGCGCGGCGACGTCGCAGATCTCGTACACGGCGTCCAAGGGCGGTGTCCTCGCCATGTCCCGTGAACTGGGCGTGCAGTTCGCCCGCGAGGGCATCCGCGTCAACGCGCTCTGCCCGGGTCCGGTCAACACCCCGCTCCTGCAAGAGCTGTTCGCCAAGGATCCCGAGCGCGCCGCGCGCCGCCTGGTGCACATCCCGGTCGGCCGCTTCGCCGAGGCGACCGAGATCGCCGCCGCCGTCGCCTTCCTGGCCAGCGACGACTCGTCCTTCGTCAACGCCGCCGACTTCCTTGTGGACGGCGGGATTTCGGGCGCGTACGTCACTCCGATGTGAGCGCGGCACCATACGTCGACGGCGGCCCGGAACAACTTCCGGGCCGCCGTTCATTTCTGACGACCTGTCACAGGAACGTCATGCCCTCGCCGCGATAGGTCGGTACGGTCGCGGTCACCGCGTCGCCCTCGATCAGGTGCAACACGTCGAAGCGCTCGCACAGTTCACCGGCCTTGGCATGCCGGAACCACACCTTGTCGCCGATGAGGAGGTCGTCGGCGGGCGGGCCGAGCAGCGGCGTCTGCACCTCGCCGGGCCCTTCCTGGGGGTCGTAGCGCAGGCCCTCCGGGAGGTACGGCACCGGGAGCCGGTCGGGGCCGGCGGCGCCGGAGGCGGGGTAGCCGCCGCCGAGGACGGTGACGACGCCGACACCCGGGCGCCGTACGACGGGATGGGCGAAGAGCGCGGCCGGACGGCCGGTGAACGACGTGTAGTTGTCGAAGAGACGCGGCACGTACAGCCCGGAACCGGCCGCGATCTCGGTCACGGCGTCCTCGGCCGCGGTGTGCTGCACACTGCCGGTGCCGCCGCCGTTGACGAACTCCAGGTCGGGCACCACGGCCCGTACCGCACGCACCACTTCCGCGCGCCGCTCGGCGAGTTCGCGCTTGGCGGTGGCCTGCATCAGCCGGATCGCGCGGGAGCGGAACGGCCGCCCGGCCACCGAGTCACCGACGCCGGCGATGTGGCCCTCGTACGCCATGATCCCTACGACCTTGAAGCCCGGGCGGCGGGACACCGCGCGGGCCATGTCGGCGAGTTGGGCGGGGGAGCGCAGCGGCGAGCGGAGCGCGCCGACGCGGACCCGGCCGCCGAGCATCCGCAGTGAGGTGTCCAACTCCAGGCAGACGCGCACGACTTCGGTGCCGCCGTCGCGTGAGTCGTCGATGAGTTCGAGCTGGGCCGGGTCGTCGATCATCACGGTGACGGCGGAGGCGAGCTTGGGGTCGTTGGCGAGTTTGCCGAAGGCGGCGTGGTCGGCGGAGGGGTAGGCGAGGAGGACGTCCTCGAACCCGGAGCGGGCGAGCCAGAGCGACTCGGCGAGGGTGAAGGACATCAGGCCCGCGAAGCCGTCCCTGGCCAGGACGCGTTCGAGGAGGGTTCGACAGCGGACGGACTTGCTGGCGACGCGGACCGGCTTGCCGCCGGCCCGGCGGACGAGGTCGTCCGCGTTGGCATCGAAGGCGTCCAGGTCGACGATCGCGATGGGGGCGTCGAGGTGGGCGGTGGCCCGGTCGTAACGGGCCCGGTCGGCGGCGCGCGCAGTCATGAACGCAGCCTGCCAGACAGGATTACCGCAGGGTAGGGGGACGTTCCGGGCAGATGCCCCGGGGGCGTGGACTGGTTCCCGTTCGAGCGGGGTCAACCCGTAGAGTGACGCGCACGCACGGAGGAAACGCCGCCGGTCGTTCGACCGCGCCCGGGATGGCGGTCCGCCGCTGCGGGTATGCGTGCTCGGGACGACTTTGTTTTTGTGTCGTGCCGGGTGAGAGCGGGGTGGACGCCGGTCCGTATACGAGCAGGGGCAGGAGTACACCGGCCCGCATACGGACAACGGTGGCCCGGGTACGAGGAAACGGGGGGTGCATGAGCACGGAAGCGCGACGCGCCCCCGGACCGGGGGGTTCGACGCCGCCGCCCCGTCCGCCGGGCTCGCCGGGACCGACGAACGCGGCGAATCCTGTGAACCCTGCGAACGTGACGGACTCCGTGAACAAGACGAACTCGGCGGGGCAGCCGACGTCTGATGATGCAACGGGCGAGGACTTGGACCGACCGCATTCTGGTTACGTGGGGGATTCGGGGACGACGGGGACTTCCGGGATGGCAGGGGCTTCGGGAGCTGGGCCGGGGGCCACTTCGGGCGCTGCCTCGGGTCCGGGTTCGGCTTCTGTCCATGGTCCGGTCTCGGGTTCCGCGTGGGGTCCGGTTTCGGGTTCCGGTTCGAGTGCGGTCTCGGGGGGCACTCCGGGTTCTGCTTCGGGTCCCGGTATGAGGGTTGGTCCGGTTTCGGACGCGCCGGGAACACCGCCTGGTGTGGGTGGCGGGTCGGGTGCGCAGGGTGCGGGGAGTCGGCCGGGTGCGCCGAACAGGCCTGGTACGTCCGGTACTTCGAGTGCGTGGGATGCGTGGAGTGCGCCGGGGATGCCGGGTGCGTCGACGAACGGTGGGTCGTCGGACCGGCGGCCTGCCTCCGGCGCCCATGCGAGAGGGCGACAGGCGACGGGGGATGCGCCGCGACCAGGCGATGGCACGGGTGTGCCGGGCCCGAGCAGCCCAGGGACTTCCGGGGCTGCGGGAGCTTCGCGGACTGGGCGCGAGCCGTTCGCACCGGGTTCTGACGTGCCGTCGCGTGGGGTGGATTCCGGTACGGCGTCGGCGGGGAGTGGGCACGGGGGCGGGGGTGACGGGTTCAGCACGGGGTGGTGGGACGGCGGCAACGGGAGACGTACGGCACCGCAGAACGGTGGGTCCGATGCCGGAGCGATGTCCCGGGGGAACGGCCCCGATGCGCGTACTGGGTCTCCGGGCGACGGTTTTGATGCCGGCGTGGTGTCTTCGAGTACCGGTTCTGATGCGGGTACCGGGGCTTCGGGCGACGGTTTTGATGCCGGCGTGGTG
>NZ_JBHXME010000053.1:0-60980 GCF_042721125.1 Streptomyces sp. NPDC058469 | reverse complement strand
CAGGTCACCGCCCACGACATCCACGCCGTTCGGCGGGGTGACGCCCTCCAACTTGAAGGGCGGCAGGGTGGTCCCCGCTTGGCGGAGCCGTTACGCTGGAGGCGTGGCAGTCGTCGATGTATCCGAAGAGCTCAAGTCCCTCTCCTCGACCATGGAGTCGATCGAGGCCGTCCTGGACCTGGACACGCTGAGGGCAGATGTCGTCGTCCTTGAGGAGCAGGCGGCGGCGCCGTCCCTCTGGGACGACCCGGAGGCGGCGCAGAAGGTCACCAGCAAGCTGAGCCACCTCCAGGCCGAGATCCGCAAGACGGAGGCGCTCCGCGGCCGGATCGACGACCTCTCGGTCCTCTTCGAGATGGCCGAGGAGGAGGACGACCCGGACACCCGCGCCGAGGCGGAGAACGAGCTGACCGCCGTCAAGAAGGCGCTGGACGAGATGGAGGTCCGCACCCTCCTCTCCGGCGAGTACGACTCCCGCGAGGCCGTCGTCACCATCCGCGCCGAGGCCGGCGGCGTCGACGCCTCCGACTTCACGGAGAAGCTCCAGCGCATGTACCTGCGCTGGGCCGAGCGCCACGGCTACAAGACGGAGCTCTACGAGACGTCGTACGCCGAAGAGGCCGGCATCAAGTCGACCACCTTCGTCGTGCACGTGCCGTACGCCTACGGCACCCTCTCCGTCGAGCAGGGCACCCACCGGCTGGTGCGGATCTCGCCCTTCGACAACCAGGGGCGCCGCCAGACCTCCTTCGCCGGTGTCGAGATCCTGCCCGTCGTCGAGACGACCGACCACATCGAGATCGACGAGTCCGAACTGCGCGTCGACGTGTACCGGTCCTCCGGCCCCGGCGGCCAGGGCGTCAACACCACCGACTCCGCGGTGCGCCTCACCCACCTCCCCACCGGCATCGTCGTCTCCTGCCAGAACGAGCGCTCGCAGATCCAGAACAAGGCCAGCGCGATGAACGTGCTCCAGGCCAAGCTGCTGGAGCGCCGCCGCCAGGAGGAGCAGGCGAAGATGAACGCCCTCAAGGGCGACGGCGGCAACTCCTGGGGCAACCAGATGCGTTCGTACGTCCTGCACCCGTACCAGATGGTCAAGGACCTGCGCACCGAGTACGAGGTCGGTAACCCCGAGGCCGTGTTCAACGGCGAGATCGACGGCTTCCTGGAGGCCGGAATTCGCTGGCGCAAGCAGCAGGAGAAGTAAGTTTGTCGACAAGGCAACTGCCGTCCATCGGGCGGCAGTTGCCTTGTGCGTCCCCCCGTAGTCCCCAGCTTGATCCCTGATGTCTGGGTTTTACATCACACTCACAGGTTCCATCTCCCAGCAAAGAACGCTTAGTTGGACATTGCGCTCGCAACGGCCTTGACGTTGCTGTGAAAACTGGGAAAGGTGAAGCGTGGCATGCGTGTCTCCGGGGCGCATGTGAACCGGGGGATCTCAGCTTTCGCCAGCCGCCACCCCCGTCGATCACGGCCCCGGACACCGACGCGCCACCCTGACGACGAGCTACTGGGGGTAGCAACCTAATGACCAAGAAGACGCGGATCCGTGTCGCGCGCATAGCGGCCGGCGCGATCATCGCCGCCGGCGCCTCGCTGACCGCCGCGGGTGCCGCATCGGCGCTCGACCTGGGCGTGACCGTGGACGAGAACGGGGTCAGCGCGGACGTCAACCTCGACGGCCCGAGCACGCCGGGCGCCCCGAGCGAGACGCCGACCGACGAGCCCACCGTCATCCCGACGGATGAGCCGACCTCGACGCCGCCCACGGACGAGCCGACCTCGACGCCTCCCACGGACGAGCCGACCGAGCCCACCGACAACCCCACCGAGCCGACGGACGAGCCGACCACGGCCAGCCCCACGGACACCGCCACCAGCGGTTCCGGCTCCACCGGCGGCAACAACACCGACCCCGACGGCGGCTCCTCCGCCCAGGAGGCGGGCACCTCCGCCCTCACCGACACCGGTTCCGACACGTCGGCCCAGGGCAACGGTGACCAGCTCGCCGAGACCGGTGCAGGCCAGACCACGTTCCTGCTGATCGGCGCCGCGACGATGATCGCCGGCGGCATCGCCTTCCGCGTGCTCCCGCGCCTCGCGAGCAACCGCGGCGGCACGATCGCCTGACGGTAGCCGTCCCCGTACGGACCGTACGCACGTCGTACGGCGAAGGGCCCGGAGCGTGTCGCTCCGGGCCCTTCGCACGTGACTCTTCGGTGTGGTCCCGCGTGCTCTCGGTGTGGCTCAGGCGGTCTGGTGCGCCACCAGTGCCAGCGCCGCGATCAGTACCGCGAGCAGGGCGATCAGCGCCATGGGGTTCAGATTGCCCCAGGGGTTCTCCTGCTGCAGCCGCGCGCGGTTCGCACGGCAGACGGGGCAGCGGCCCTCGTTCACGGGCGCCGCGCAGTTCGCGCACACCAACCGGTCGTACGTCATGCGCTCGCCCTCCTTGCACCGGCTTCCACAGACACAACGCCTCGGGAAACTGGAACGTTCCCCCTCCACTGTGCCAGGTTCCGCGGGATTCGGCGCGGCTCGCCTTATCCTGCCCCGACCCTGTGCGTTCCAGCCCTTCAAATCAGCGACAAAACGTGCAAGCCTCGCGCAACCCCGGACGCCGACTGCGCGGGCACACCCGGGTCGCGTATGGTCACGCTCACCTACCCCCGGCTACCCGTGGTGCACCCGTGATCCGATTCGACAATGTCTCCAAGGTCTACCCCAAGCAGACCCGCCCCGCCCTCAGGGACGTCTCCCTGGAAGTGGAGAAGGGCGAGTTCGTGTTCCTCGTGGGGTCCTCCGGCTCCGGAAAGTCCACCTTCCTGAGGCTGGTCCTCCGCGAGGAGCGGTGCAGTCAGGGCCAGGTGCACGTGCTGGGCAAGGACCTCGCCCGCATCTCCAACTGGAAGGTGCCGCAGATGCGCCGCCAGCTGGGGACCGTCTTCCAGGACTTCCGCCTGCTGCCCAACAAGACGGTCGCCGAGAACGTGGCCTTCGCGCAGGAGGTCATCGGCAAGTCCAAGGGCGAGATCCGCAAGTCCGTGCCCCAGGTGCTCGACCTCGTCGGGCTCGGCGGCAAGGAGGACCGGATGCCGGGCGAGCTGTCCGGTGGTGAGCAGCAGCGCGTGGCCATCGCGAGAGCGTTCGTGAACCGCCCCAAGCTCCTCATCGCGGACGAGCCCACCGGCAACCTCGACCCGCAGACCTCCGTCGGCATCATGAAACTGCTCGACCGGATCAACCGGACGGGCACCACCGTGGTGATGGCGACGCACGACCAGAACATCGTGGACCAGATGCGCAAGCGCGTCATCGAGCTGGAGAAGGGCCGCCTCGTCCGTGACCAGGCACGCGGCGTCTACGGCTACCAGCACTGACCGCCGACTGACCGCCGTCTGATGTCCGTCCACGGAAAGGCCTGAAGAAGCCGCCATGCGCGCCCAGTTCGTACTCTCCGAGATCGGTGTCGGTCTCCGTCGCAACCTGACGATGACCTTCGCGGTCGTCGTCTCCGTAGCCCTGTCCCTGGCCCTCTTCGGAGGCTCGCTTTTGATGAGCGACCAGGTGACCACGATGAAGGGCTACTGGTACGACAAGGTCAACGTCTCGATCTTCCTCTGCAACAAGAGCGACGCCGAGTCCGACCCCAACTGCGCCAAGGGCGCGGTGACCGACGACCAGAAGAAGTCGATCGTCTCCGACCTCGGCAAGATGTCGGTCGTCCAGAAGGTCGTGTTCGAGTCCCAGGACGAGGCGTACAAGCACTACAAGCAACAGTTCGGCGACTCCCCGCTGGCCAGTTCGCTGACGCCGGACCAGATGCAGGAGTCGTACCGGATCAAGCTCAAGGACCCGGAGAAGTACCAGGTCATCGCGACCGCCTTCGACGGTCGTGACGGCGTCCAGTCGGTGCAGGACCAGAAGGGCATCCTGGACAACCTCTTCGGCCTCCTGAACGGCATGAACTGGGCCGCCCGCGCGGTGATGGCCCTCATGCTGGTCGTCGCCCTGATGCTGATCGTCAACACGGTGCGCGTCTCGGCGTTCAGCCGCCGCCGCGAGACCGGCATCATGCGCCTGGTCGGCGCTTCCGGCTTCTACATCCAGGCCCCGTTCATCATGGAGGCCGCGGTCGCCGGACTGATCGGCGGCACGGTCGCCTGCGGATTCCTGGTGGTCGCCCGGTACTTCATCATCGACCACGGCCTGGACCTGTCCCACAAGCTCAACCTGATCAACTTCATCGGCTGGGACGCCGTCCTGACCAAGCTCCCCCTCATCCTCGCGACGAGCCTCCTGATGCCGGCGCTTGCGGCGTTCTTCGCGCTGCGCAAGTACCTGAAGGTGTGACACATGCCAAGAGGGCCGTACGGGCAACCGCCCGTGCGGCCCTTCGCGTTGTCCTAGACTCACCGCCATGTCAGGTCGTGACCTGTTCTGTCAGCCCCGCCGCATCCGCCGCGGGGCCGCCCTGACATTGGTGTTCGCGAGTGTGCTGGTCGCCGGTGCGGCGACCGGGTCGTTCGACGAACCCGACCGGCCCGACCGGAAATCGGCGTCCGGTACGGCCCGTTCGGCGCCCGTCGCCCGTACCGAAGAGGTCGCGAAGGCCGCCGCCGAGGCCAAGGCCGACGGCAAGTCGCCCATGGAGGCCGCCGAGCGCGCCGTCAGCCGCAGCGGGGACCGGTGGGGTGCCGTGTACTCCCAAGGGGAGTACGAGGAGTTCGAGGAGGCCCTCGACGGCCAGTACACCGGCGTCGGGCTCTGGGCCCGCCGCGAGCGGGACGGCCGCATCGAGGTGACCCGTGTCCAGTCCGGGTCGCCCGCCGCCACCGCCGGGGTCCGCAAGGGCGACCGGCTGCGCAGCGTCGACGGGGAGAACGTCGACGGGCAGCCCGTCACCGAGGTCGTGTCCTTACTGCGCGGTGACGCCCAGGATGCCGCCGCCGGCACCGCCGTCACCCTCGGCCTGGAGCGCGGCACGCACGCGTGGAGCGAGACCGTACGGCGCGCCCGCCTCTCCACCGACTCCGTGACCGTCCGCAAGCTCGCGGGTGAGGTCACCGTCATCAAGATCGCCGCGTTCACCAAGGGCGTCGGCGACCTCGTCCGCACCGCCGTACGGCAGGCCCCGGCCGACTCCGCGTTCATCCTCGACCTGCGCGGCAACTCCGGCGGCCTGGTCACCGAGGCCGTCACCACCGCCTCCGCCTTCCTCGACGGCGGCCTCGTCGCGACGTACGACGTCGACGGCCAGCAGCGTGCCCTGCACGCGGCGACCGGCGGCGACACCACCAGACCCCTGGTCGCGCTCGTCGACGGCGGCACGATGAGCGCGGCCGAGATGCTCACCGGCGCCCTCCAGGACCGCGGCCGCGCGGTCGTCGTGGGCTCCAGGACCTTCGGCAAGGGCTCGGTCCAGATGCCGAGCAAGCTGCCCGACGGCGTCGTCGCCGAACTGACCGTCGGCCACTACCGCACCCCCTCCGGCCACACCGTCGACGGCCGGGGCATCACCCCCGACCTCGATGTCACCGCGCAGGGACAGGCCGCCGTGGAGCGGGCCGAGACGGTACTGAGCGGGCTCGGGGACGCTTCCTAGTCGTCCGTCGCCACTGTTGGTAATCGCCTTTCCCTCCGACCCCCTCGTAGTGCGAAAATGGGCAGCACTATGAGCAAGGGAATGTACGTACCCAAGGAGTCCCAGCCCAAGCAGGGCGGTGGGGCCGCGAAGGCCAAGGACGGCAAGCGCAAGATCGTCGCGCAGAACAAGAAGGCCCGGCACGACTACGCGATCGTCGACACCTACGAGGCCGGGCTCGTCCTGACCGGCACCGAGGTCAAGTCGCTGCGCCAGGGGCGCGCCTCGCTGACGGACGGCTTCGTCCAGATCGACGGGGGAGAGGCGTGGCTGCACAACGCCCACATCCCCGAGTACAGCCAGGGCACCTGGACGAACCACACGGTCCGCCGCAAGCGCAAGCTGCTGCTGCACCGCGAGGAGATCGACAAGCTGGAGTCCAAGTCGGAGGAGACGGGTCACACGATCGTGCCCCTCGCCCTCTACTTCAAGGACGGCCGGGCGAAGGCCGAGATCGCCCTCGCCCGCGGCAAGAAGGAGTACGACAAGCGGCAGACCCTGCGCGAGAAGCAGGACCGCCGGGAGTCGGACCGCGCGATCGCGGCGGCGAAGCGGAAGCAGCGCGGCGAGTAGCCTGCCGGTCCTGCGGCCGGTCGCCGGGAATACGGTGGCATCGGCGTGCGTTGGTCACGTACGATGGCAACTGCACCCCACAGCGGGTGTGGCGCCCTCTTCGGAGGGACATTGAAAAAACAACATGGGGATGATCGGTTTCGACAGCGGCTGTCGAAGCAGGTGAAGCGTGTCGAGGAAGCGGCAATGATCTCGTTAACCATATGTCGCAACCAATAATCGCCAATTCCAAGAGCGATTCCCAGTCCTTCGCCCTCGCTGCCTAATAACAGCGACTGAAGGACCCTAAAAGGGTGTCAGCCCGGGAGTGTTCCCGACCCGGACCCTGGCATAATCTAGGGAACTAAACCATCGAGCCCGGTCACGGGGTTCGATGGGAAATCAAACAGTGACTGGGCCCGTCGGCGACTTGTTCGCGTGATCACCGGGGCCGAGAAAATCACAGCGAACTGCACACGGAGAAGCCCTGATTCTGCACCGGTGGACGCGGGTTCGATTCCCGCCATCTCCACTCATCCCATGTTTGTGATTGAGTACAGCGGCAGAGGCCCCGCCACTTTCGAGTGGCGGGGCCTTTGTCATGCGCTTTCAGTGAATGCTGAACGTCGACAGGCGCAGGCCGTCGCCCAGGACGAGATACACGTCCGTACGACCCTTTGCCGCGCCCGACAGGTCGGCGGTCACCGTCTCATAGTCGTACGACGATGCCGTCCCGTTCGCGTGTGCCGTACCGACGAGTCTGCCGGTCGGAGAGCCCAGCCGGATCTCGACCGTGCCGGGGGATGTCCCGGCGACGCGGGCGGTGAAATCGGCCGCCCCCTTGCCCAGTTGCGTGTCCGTGAATTTCAGCCACGCCCCGTCCGCAGCCGCGCCCACCGCCGTACCGCTCGCCTTGGACTCGTCCACGAGGTGAATGCCGGAGTAGTCGTCGAAGTTCTCGGCGCGGGTCGTTCGGGAAAGGTTCCGGGGCGGGATGGTCTCGCCGTGGACGCGCCAGGTCGTACGGGCGCGGATGTCCGTGGAGGATGCTCCGGCCATGACGTCGTACGTGCCGCTTTCCACCGCCCATTTCGAGCGGGTGACGTCCCAGTGGGCGAGGTCTTTCTGCTGGATCTTCAGGCGGACTGTTTTTGTCTCGCCCGCTTTCAATGAGACCCGCTGAAAGGCTTTCAACCGCTTCAGGGGTTCTTTGTCGCGGGACGTGCGCTGGTGGGTGTAGAGCTGTACGACCTCGTCGCCGGCCCGCGTTCCCGTGTTCGTCACCGTGACCTCGTAGCCGCCGGTGACGGGTTTCAGGGTGCCGTAGCGGAAGGTCGTGTAGGAGAGGCCGTAGCCGAAGGGGTAGAGCGGGGTGCCCTGGAAGTACTGGTAGGTGCGGTCGGACTTGATGATGTCGTAGTCGAGGATCGAGGGGAGATCCGACTCCGACTGGTACCAGGTCTGGGTGAGGCGGCCGGACGGGTTGACGTCGCCGTAGAGGACGTCGGCCAGGGCATTGCCCGTTTCCTGGCCCGCGTGGGAGGTCCACAGGAGGGCCGGGACTTCCTTCTGGAGGGCGCCGAGTGTGGTCGGGTAGCTGTTCTCGACCACTACCACCGTCTTCGGGTTGGCCCGGTGGACGGCCTTGACCAGGGCTTCCTGGGAGGGGGCCAGGGCCATGTCCGTGCGGTCGTGGGCCTCGCGGCCGTTGATCGACGGCATGGAGCCGATGACTACGACCGCCGTGTCCTTGCCCTTGACCGCCGCCACCGCGTCGGCGACGCCGCTGCGGACCACGTCCTTCGCGTAGTGCGCCGCCTGGTCCTTGGTGACCAGGCCGAGGGTGCCGTTCGTGTCGGTCGGGCCGAGGTAGAGGGGGCTCGACCACCAGGACTCGGTGGTCTCGTAGCCCGCGTACTTCAGCAAGTACGTGCCGTCGTCCTGCTGTTCCAGCTTGAACTGCTGCTGGACGTACCAACCGTTGGGCTGCGTCTGGTCGTTGACGAAGTTCGACCAGTTGTAGCCGACGTACTTGCCGTTGGCGGCCGAGCGCAGGGTCACGATGCCGGAGCCCCAGTCGAAGGCGTCGAACTGGGCGGCTGTTGTAGGGGTGTTCGTGGTCTCCTGCAAGGGTGCGCCCGCGTCGCCGGTGCCCGCCGTGACATATTTGCCGGTCGCCGTGTCGCGCAGGGCGATGCGGTCGACGCCCTCGCTGGTCGTGACACCGGTGCCGAGTTTCGAGGCGATGCCCTTCGCGGGGGTGACGGCGTAGGGGAGGGTGCCCGAGTACCAGTCCGTGTAGAGGGTGTCGGCCAGGGGGCCGACCACGGCTACGTTCTTCGCCGGGCCCGAGCCCGAACTCCTCAGTGGCAGCGCCCCGTTGTTCTTCAGCAGCACCGTCCCCTCGGCCGCCGCCTTGCGTGCCAACCGCTGATGCTCCGAGCTGTTGATGACGGACGCGTCGATCGAGCCGTACTTGCCGCCGCCCGGGTCGAACTCACCGAGCCGGACGCGGACGGAGAGGATGTGGGAGACGGCCGTGTCGATGTCCGAGACCTTCAACAGGCCTTGTTGGAGAGCCGAGGTGACGGCTGTCGTCGTCGGGCCGGGGTCGGCGCTGTTGTCCGTGAAGCTGTCGACGCCGGCCTTGAGTGCTGCCGCGTCGCCCTCGGTGATGCTGGGGTAGTACTGCTGCGGGGTGACGAGGTTGCCGGGGGCGAAGGCGTCGGTGACGTTCAGCAGGCTCTGGTCGGTCCACTTCCGCACTACGTCGTTCAGGTCCGGATTCACCGTGCTGGGACGGCCGTTGACCAGGTTGTACGACGTCATCACGCCCGTGGCCGCGTCCGCCTCGATCGCCGGTTTGAACGCGGCCTCGTCGTACTCCTTCTCCACCCGTGGGCGCAGGTCGGAGGACGTGGTCGCGCGGTCGGCCTCGTTGTTGTAGGCGAGGTAGTGCTTCAGGGTGGGGGCCGTCTTGAGGTGGTTCGGGTCGCCGCCGGTCAGGCCCTCGCCGTATGCCGTGGAGAGGGCGCCGGTGAGTTCCGGGTCCTCGCTGTAGCCCTCCTCGTTACGGCCCCAGCGCGGGTCGCGGAGGAGGTTCACCACCGGGGCCCAGAGATTCAATCCCCAGCCGTCCGGGCGTTGTTGCTGGAAGCCGCGGGCCTCGTCGCCGACCGCCGAGCCGACCTGCCGCATCAGCGCCGGGTCCCAGGTCGAGGCGAGTCCGATGGCCTGCGGGAAGACGGTGGCCCTGCCGAGCCAGGCGACGCCGTGCAGGGCCTCGGTGCCGGTGCGGAAGGACTGGATGCCGAGGCGCGGGATCGCGGGCTCGTACTGGTGGAGGAGGGAGATCTTCTCGTCGAGGGTCAGGCGGCCCAGGAGGTCGTCAACGCGCCGGCTCACCGGGAGAGTTGGGTCGCGGAAGGGGTAGGGGGTGTCGGCCGTCGCGGGGACCGTCGCTCCCAGTCCGGCGATCAGGGCGAACGCCACGACGAGCGTGGTTCTGCGTCTTCTTCCCGTGCCTTGTCTTCTTCTCTTGCCTTTCATGTCACGGCTCCTTCACGTAGGGCCTTGCATGCGGGCGTTACGGACCTCGGAGATCTCAGGGCGCGTTGCGCGGTGCCGTGCTCGCGCGTTCCGTCAGCCGGGGGGACAGGAGTGTCGCGTCGGGTACGGTCTTGCCGCCCAGCTTCGCCATCAGCAACTCGACGGCCCTGGAGCCCAGTTCGGCGGCGGGCAGCGCGACCGACGTGACCGGAACCCGTACGGACTCGGCGAGTTCGTCGGGGCAGATCGCGGTGATCGACAGATCGCCGGGTACGCGCAGTCCGAGCTGCTCGAAGGCGTCGATGAGAGGTTCCAGGAGTGGTTCGTTGTGAACGACGACTCCGGTCAACGCCGGTTGTTCGAGCAGCAGTTGTTCCGCCACGGCCGCCGCCGCGGCGGGTGCCGCCTCGCACGGGTGGACGGAGGAGGCGAGCCTGTTGCGGTCGGCGGCGGCCGTGAAGCCCTGAACGACCCGCTGGGCGAAGGCGGTTCCGCGGACGTACACCTCGGGTGGTGACCCGACGAGGGCGACGACCCGGTGCCCGAGCCCCGCGAGCCGTTCCACGCACAGTTCACCGGCCGCCTTGAAGTCGAGGTCGATGCAGGTCAGTCCGTCCGCCTCGGCGGGGAAGCCGATCATCACGGACGGCCGGTCCAGGGAACGGAGCAACGGCAGCCGGGGGTCGTTGAGTTGGACGTCCATCACGATCATCGCGTCCACGAGTGCGGTGTCCGCGACCCGCCGGAGGCCCTCCTCTCCCTCCTCCTGGGTGAGCAGCAGGACGTCGTGGTCGTGGCGGCGGGCGGTGGTCACCACGGACACCGCGAACTGCATGACGACCGGGACGTGGATGCCGGTCCGTAAGGGGATGACCAGCGCCAGCACGTTCGACCGGCTGCTGGCCAGGGCGCGGGCGCCGGCGTGCGGCCGGTAGCCCAGTTCGCGGATGGACGCCTCGACGCGCTGCCGGGTCTCCTCGGAGATCGGGCGCTTGCCGCTCAGGGCGTACGACACGGTGCTGGGGGAGACGCCGGCGTGCCGGGCCACGTCCGTGATCTTCACCATCAGCCCAGCTCCAGGGTCAGGAACCCGCTGCCCGACTTCGACCGGGACCCGGCGGCCAGCGCCCACGACACGGACGGATCACTGCAGGACGCCCGGAGCGTGTCCCCTTCCCGTACGACGGTGAAGGTCACCTCTCCGACCGGCACCGTCACTTGCGCGCCCCGTCCCAGGTCGTACGCCCGCAGGGTGACCCCGTCGGCGTAGTCGTAGTCGGGCCGGTCGGTCACCGCGCCGACCGGGATCACCGCGCCGGGCCGCACCAGCAGGGGCACGCTGTCGAACGCGTGCTTCTCGCGCACCCAGCGCGGCCCGGTGACCGTGCGGCCGGTGAGGTAGTGGGTCCAGGTGCCCTCGGGGACGTAGTACGAGACGTCCCCGTCGTCGCTGAACACGGGCGCGACCAGCAGATCACTCCCGAGCATGTACTGCCGTTCCAGGTGGGCGCACCCGGGGTCGTCCGGGAATTCGAGGACCATCGCCCGCATTATCGGCACGCCCTCGGCGGAGGCGGTGCGCGCGGTCTCGTAGAGGTACGGCATGAGGCTCAGCTTCAGGCGGGTGAACTGCCGTAGTACGTCGACGGATTCCTCGTCGAAGAGCCACGGGACGCGGTATGAGGAGCTGCCGTGCAGGCGGCTGTGGGAGGACAACAGGCCGAAGGCCAGCCAGCGTTTGAAGAGGGCGGGGGTCGGGGTGCCCTCGAAGCCGCCGATGTCGTGGCTCCAGTAGCCGAAGCCGGACAGACCGAGGGAGAGCCCGCCGCGCAACGACTCGGCCATCGACTCGTAGGTCGCCTCGCAGTCGCCGCCCCAGTGAACCGGGTACTTCTGGCTGCCTGTTGTGGCCGAGCGGGCGAAGACGACCGCCTCGCCCTCGCCCCGGTGTTTGCGCAGCACGTCGAAGACCGTGCGGTTGTAGAGGTAGGTGTAGTAGTTGTGCATCCGCTCGGGGTCCGCGCCGTCCGCGTAGGCGACGTCGACGGGGACGCGCTCGCCGAAGTCGGTCTTGAAGCAGTCGACGCCCTGCGCGAGGAGGGCCTCCAGTTTTCCGGCGTACCAGTCGCGGGCGGCCGGGCTGGTGAAGTCGACCAGGGCCATGCCGGGTTGCCACAGGTCCCACTGCCAGACACTGCCGTCCGGCCTGCGGAGCAGATGCCCAAGTGCCTTGCCCTCGGCGAAGAGTGGCGAACGCTGGGCGATGTACGGGTTGATCCAGACACTGATGTGCAGGCCCTTGGACTTGAGCCGGGCCAGCATGCCTTTCGGGTCGGGGAACACCCTCGGGTCCCACTGGAAGTCGCACCAGTTGAACTCGCGCATCCAGAAACAGTCGAAGTGGAAGACGGAGAGCGGGAGTTCACGCTCCCGCATGCCCTCGATGAAGGACGTCACCGTCTCCTCGTCGTACGAGGTGGTGAAGGACGTCGACAGCCACAGGCCGAACGACCAGGCGGGCGGGAGCGCCGGGCGGCCGGTGAGGGCGGTGTACTTGCGGAGAATCTCCTTGGGGGTCGGGCCGTAGATGACGTAGTACGTCAACTGCTGGCTCTCCACGCTGAACTGGACCCGGGACACCGCCTCCGAACCGACCTCGAAGGAGACCCGGCCGGGGTGGTCCACGAAGACGCCGTAGCCCGCGTCGGTCAGGTAGAAGGGGATGTTCTTGTAGGCCTGTTCGGTGGCGGTGCCGCCGTCGGCGTTCCACATGTCGACGACCTGGCCGTTCTTGACGAGCGGGCCGAAGCGTTCGCCAAGTCCGTAGACGGATGCGCCTACTTGGAGCCCGAGCTGCTCGCGCAGGTAGTGGGCGCCCGTCGCGTCGCGCATGATGCCCATGCCCTTGGGGCCGCTGCCGGTGAGGGTGCGGCCGTGGGCGAGGAAGTCGACGTGCCAGGGGCCGGTGCGGGCGACCTGGACCGACAGGGCGCCGGAGGTGAGGGTCGCGTGCTTGTCGTCGTACGACGTGTGGACCGCGCTGTGCTTTTCTGGGGGACATCCCCCAGACCCCCGGACCTCCTTCTGGACATCGAATTGGGGGCGGCGCGGCTGTTCGCCCTCGAAGTGGGTGAAGGTGACGCCGATGACGTCGGGCATCGGGGCGTGGGCGCTGATCGTCACGACCGGTCCCTTCAGCAGGTCGCCGCGGTGGCGGATGGGCATGGTCGGCGCGTGGATCTCCAGCGTGCTGTCCGGGGCGGTGACATCGAGGACCTCGACCGGGTGGGCCGCGGTGACGCCCTCGCGCAGCAGCCAGTAGCCGTCGGTGAACTTCATGTGGGGGTCCCCTTACTACTTGACGGCACCCACGGCGATGCCGCGCGTGAGGGTCCGCTGGAAGACGAGGAAGAAGACGATGGCGGGCAACACACCGAGCAGGGCAGCCGCGTTGGTCATCGTGGCGTCCATCAGACGCTGGCCCTGGAGGACGCCGAGGGCCACCGACACGGTCTGGTTGTCGTTGGAGATCAGCATGACCAGGGGGAGCAGGAACTCGTTCCAGGTCCAGATGAAGAAGAAGACCAGGAGGACTCCGATGGTGGGGCGGCTGACGGGGACCACGATCCGCCACAGCACCTGCCACTTGTTGGCGCCGTCGATCCGGGCCGCTTCGAGGATCTCCCTCGGGAACTGGCCGAGTACGGAGGAGAGGAGATACGTGCCGAACGCCGCCTGGATCACCGTGAAGACGATGATGACGCTCAACCTCGTGTCGTAGAGGCCGACTTGCTTGCTGAGGTAGTAGATCGGGTAGACCAGCGCCTCCTGCGGCAGCATGTTGGCGAGGACGAAGAAGGCCAGGACCCAGGTGCGGCCCTTGATACGGCCGATGCCGATCGCGTACGCGTTGAGGACGGAGAGGGCGGCGGCGAGGAGGGCGACCGAGCCGCTGATCAGGGCCGAGTTGAAGAGTTTCTGGCCGTAGTCGACGCGCTGCCAGAAGTCCTTGAGGCCGTCCAGGTAGAGGCCCTTGGGGAGGCTGAGGGGGCCGTGTGCGGAGTACTCGGCCGGTGACTTCACGGCGTTGACCACGACGATCAGGAACGGGACGACCATGAAGAGGGCCGCGATGCACAGGGCGATCAGTACGGGGTAGCGGCGCAGGGCGGTCGTCATGTGCGGACCCCTTCCTCGGCGTCCTCCGCGCGGGTCTGGAGCTTCAGGAAGGCGAGGGAGAGCACCAGGATGATCACCGTCAACACCGTTGATATCGCGGCTCCGTAGCCGACCTGGGTCTTCTCGAAGAACGTGGTGAAGGAGAAGTAGGAGGGGACGTCGGTCGCGCCGCCCGGACCGCCCTTCGTCAGCACGTACACCGCGCCGAACACCTTGAGCGCGGCGATGGTGCACCACGTGAGGACGACGTAGATCTCCGGGCGGATCTGCGGCAGCGTGATGTGCCAGAAGCGGCGCCACCAGCCGGCGCCGTCCAGCTCGGCGGCCTCGTAGAGCTGGGGGTCGACGCGTTGCAGCCCGGCCATGAACACCACGAGCGGGAAGCCGAGTTGGACCCAGACCATGACGCCCATGACGCTGTAGAGCGCGATGTCGGGGTCGCCCAGCCAGTCCTGTTGCCAGGAGCCCAACCCGACTGCTTTCAGCAGGGCGTTGAGGGAGCCGTTGTCGGGGGCGAGGATCCAGCTCCAGACGATGCCGGCGACCGCGATCGGCAGCACCTGGGGGAGGTAGAAGCAGGCGCGGAGGATCGCGGCGACACGGGTGCCGAAGTGCTTGGCGATGTAGTCGAACAGGGCGGCGGCGAGGACCAGTCCGATCAGTGTCGGTACGGCCGCCATCGCCACCACCATGAACAGGCTGTGGCGGAAGGACGCCCAGAACTCCGAATCGTCCAGCAGATCACGGTAGTTGGCGAGCCCGGTCCACTTGGGGTCGCCCACGCCCTGCCAACTCGTGAAGCTCACGGCCGTGTTCATCAGGAACGGGACGACGATCACGGCGAGGGCAGCCAGGGCGCCGGGGACGAGGAAGAGCGCGTACGAGTCGCGGGGGCGGCGTGGGCTGCGCGGGCCGGGGCGCTGGTGCTTGCCGGCGGCCCGCGCGTCCTTTTCGACGGTGACCGTCATGTCGACGGGACGCCCTTGTCGTACGCCTTCTGCAAGTTGCTGAGATAGGCGTCCGGCTTCTCGCTGTTCGTGATCAGCTTCTGGGTCTCGGAGACGAGGACGTCGTAGAAGCCGGGGACCGGCCAGTCCGGGTAGAAGGCCAGGCCGTCACGGGCGGAGACGGTGTTGAAGTTGGCGATGAGTTCCTTGGACTTGGGGTCGGTGATCGCGGAGGTGTCGGCCGCGACCGGGATGCCGCCCTTGTTGCCCATCAGGTTCTGGATCTTCTTCGACAGGGTGATGTCGATGAAGTCGTAGGCGAGTTGCTTGTTCTTGGCACCCTTGGGGACGACCCAGATGTTGCCGCCGGAGCCGAGGGTGAGGTTCGAGCCGGGCCAAAGGGTCGTGTCCCAGTCGAACTTGGCCTCCGTCTGGAAGCGGCCGTACCACCAGCTGCCGGAGAACAGGATCGGGGCCTTGCCCTGTATCCAGGAGACACCGGCGTCCTCGGCCTTCGTGCCGCTGGAGGTCTTGGCGATGTAGCCCTTCTTCACCCAGTCGGCGAACGTCGTCGCCGCGTACGTCCAGGCCGGGTCGTGGAAGTCCGTCTTGCCCTTGTACAACTCGTACTTGTCGACCCAGGCGCGGTCGGCCTTCGAGAGCGCGAGTTGGTAGAGGTACTGCTGGGCCACGTACTCGGCGCCCGCGTTGGCGAGGGGGGTGACGCCCTTCGCCGTGAACTGGGCCATGGCGGCGGTGAGTTCGTCGAACGTCTTCGGCTCGGCGATCTTGTACTTCTTGAAGAGGGCCTTGTTGTAGTAGACCATCGTGTACTCGCCGTAGTCCGTGACGCCGTACCACTTGCCGGAGCCCATCACTCCGTTGGTGTCGTAGACGTCCGTCGTGCCCACGCTCGCGGGGATCTTCTTGTCCCAGCCGCGCTTCGTCGCCTCGGCGGTGAGGTCGGTGAGCAGGCCTTGTTTCGAGAGCAGGCCTGCCGTCGCGTTGCCCTTGTTGTACTCCATGATGTCCGGGGCGTCGGACGAGTTGAGGACCATGGGGGCTGTCTTCTGGATCTGCTCGAAGCCCTTCTCCTCGAACTTCACCTTCACGCCCGGGTGTTGGGCCTCGAACTCCTTGATGGCCTCGTTCCAGGCCACGCCCATCGCGCTGTCGGGGCCCTCGTAGTGCCAGAGCTTGAGGGTCTTGCCGTCCGAGGAGCCGTTGTCCGAGCTGCCGCCGCAGGAGGACAGGAGCAGGGATCCGCTCAGGATCAGTGCGGCTGCTGTTGCGCGCCGTTGTGCCGTCGACATCCAGTGCCTCCAGGGGAGTCGGATGGGGGTCGAATCGATTCGACGGGGGGCGTCGAAGCGCTTCGATGGAGGAAGGTATGTAGGGGCTGTGAGGGCGTCAATGGGTTGGGCGGAGATTGGCGCAAGCGGTTCGATGGGTTCGTGGGTGGGTGCGGCGCCGTGGAGGCTGGTCGCGCAGTTCCCCGCGCCCCTGGGGAGCTGCCCCTTACGGCGTTTCCTTGCTCAGGACGCCGATCAGTAGCGCTGTTGCTGCTGCCGCTGTCGGTACCGCGAAGCCCGCCGTCGGTGATGCGTGATCCGCCACCCAGCCTCCCGTCGCTGAACCGCACGCGATTCCCAGCAGCAAGCCCGTCACTGCCAGGCTCATGCCCTCGTTCAACCTGCCCTCGGGTGTGCGGTGTTGGAGCAGGGTCATCGCGGTGATCATCGTGGGGGCCGTTGCCATGCCTGCCAGCAGCAGGGCAACTGCCAGCGCCGGGAGGGAGTTGAGCGTGCGGGTTGCCAGTAGGGGCAGTGGCATCAGGGTCGTCATCGCCAACAGGCACCACCGCAGGCGGCGTTCCGGTGCGTCCGTTGGGTTCAGCGTGCCGTAGAGCAGGCCCGCCGCGCAGGAACCGGCTGCCTGGAGGGCCAACACCGCGCCGCCCGCCGCGCGGTGACCCACCGCGTCCGCGTAGGCGAGCGTCACTACCTCCATCGCGCCGAACACGGCCCCGGTTGCGATGAAGCCGGCGACCAGGGGAGGGATGCCGGGGGTGCGGAGGGGTGAACTGCCCTTTGGGGTCGGGCTCGGTGGTGGTTCCGTGGAGCGCTGGGCCGTGAAGATCAGGATGCCGGTCAGGAGGAGTACCGCCCCGATCAGGGTGCCCGCCTCCGGGAAGAACGTGCCGCACAGGAAGGCCGCCAGTGCCGGGCCCAGCATGAAGCAGAGTTCGTCCGCCGCCTGCTCGAAGGAGTTCGCCGTGTGCAGGGCCTCGGTGTCGTCGGCGAGGAGATGGGCCCAGCGGGCGCGGGACATGCCGCCGGTGTTGGGGGTCGTCGCGGTGGCCGCGTAGGCGGCGAACAGGGTCCAGTCGGGGGCGCCGTAGCGGACGCAGAGGAGGAGGGCCAGGGAGCCGAGCGCCGCAACTGCCGTTGCCGGCACGGCTGTTCGGGACTGGCCGTGGCGGTCGGTCAGCCTCGCTATCCACGGGCCCGCCAGTGCTGTCGCCGCGAGGCCCGTCGCGGTGACGGCGCCGGCCAGGGCGTACGAACCCCGTGAACCGGCGATCATCACCACCGCGCTCACGCTGAACATGCCTGCGGGGAGGCGGGCGATGAGGTTCCCGGCGGTGAAGGCGCGGGTGCCGGGGAGGGTGAAGAGGTGGCGGTAGGTGGGGCGGGTGGTGGTCCGGCGGTTGGTGGTCCCGGGTTCGGTGGTCCGGGGTTCCGTGGTCCGGGGTTCGGTGGGCGTTTGCGGCATGCGGTAACCGTCGCCCGGAGTGGATCACCGGGTCCAACACCTGGTCCCGCCGATTCACGCACCCGCGTTGTAAGTTCGCCGGATGCCCACCTCGCTCGACCCCCGTCTCCTGCGCGCCTTCGTCGCCGTAGCCGAAGAGTTGCACTTCACCCGGGCCGCCGCCCGCTTGTACGTCGCCCAGCAGGCGCTCAGTCGTGATGTGCGGCGGCTGGAGCGGGAGTTGGGGGCCGAGTTGTTCGTGCGCACCACTCGGCAGGTGACGTTGACGGCGGACGGTGAGCGGCTGGTGCCGTATGCGCGGCGGGTGCTCGGTGCGCAGGACGAGCTGCTTGCCGCGTTCCGGGAGGCCGGGCCCCGGCCTCTCCTCGTCGATCTGAACTCGCCGGGGTTGGGCACCGGACGCCGCGTGCTGCATCGGGCCCGTGAACTCGCCCCGGAGCAGGAGCTGATGGCCCGCTATGAGAGTGGACTGGCGGGCGCGGCGGGGGAGTTGCTGGCGGGGCGGCTCGATGTGTCGTTCGGGCGGTTCGCCGGGCTGGACCCTGTGTTGCGGGCCGGCCTCGATCATCAACTCGTGCGGTACGAGCCGATGGCGGTCGTGTTGCCCGAGGGGCATCGGTTGGCGTCGCTCGCGGAGGTGCCTGTCGACGCGCTCGCGGGGGAGGTCGTGTACGCCGGAGCCGGGAATCCGCGTACTCCGGAGTGGACGGATCTCGCGCGTCGTTTGTTCGAGGGGCGTGACATCGAGGTTGCCGCGCCCGCGCCGATGGCCGTAGGCGAAGAGGAGTTCGAGCGGGTCATGGCGAAGACGCGGACGCCGATCCTCGCCGTGGTGGACTTTCCGGCCATGCCTCGGACGGTGTTGCGCCCGCTGGTGGACCCGGTGCCGTTGTCCGCCGTGTCGCTCGTGTGGCGAAAGGGGCTGGTGCACCCCGGATTCGATGCGCTTCGACGTGCTGCGGTGGAGATCGGTACCGCCGAGGGATGGCTGCGTCGGCCGGTGAACGGATGGATTCCGGCCATCGACGTGGACATGCTAAAAAGGGGAAAATAACGCATCCCACCACATGAAGTGCCCCTGTGCGCTACCTTCAGGGGCCTGAGCACGGTGTGGTAAGGGGGGCGCGAGGACCGGGTGGGGGCCCGGTTCGGCGGCGTGTGCTCAGGGTCGTTTGCGCACCCGGAACAGTCCCGTGGGGGGATGTGCGTGCGCATGGAAAAGTGGCGAGAAGACGCCCAACCGGAATGGCCCCAAGCCGCATCCGCGACCAGAGACGTACCGGTCGTAGGCGGAGAGGCCCAGGCGTTCCCGGAGACCGGAACAAGTGGAGGATCAGAGGTTTTGGAGGGCGGCAGACATGCCGCC
Organism: Streptomyces sp. NPDC058469; assembly: GCF_042721125.1. NCBI lineage: Bacteria > Bacillati > Actinomycetota > Actinomycetes > Kitasatosporales > Streptomycetaceae > Streptomyces > Streptomyces sp. NPDC058469. The sequence goes on along the minus strand of NZ_JBHXME010000053.1, from coordinate 41,962 downwards.
AAGGACGGCCGTCATGCCGGTAAGGACAGTCGTCGTACGACCAAGGACGGCCGCCGTATACGGACCGGGTGGCCCGAGCCTCCACCAGGCAAGGACGCCGCATCCGCCGCATCCGTGACACCTGTCGCCGGTGTCGGCGCGGGAATCCTCGCCGATCCCTGGGACGCGTCAGCGGAGACAGGGTTGGGGATGGGGAGTGGGACCGGGGGAGCAGGGGACGGCACGGCCGACCCCGACGAGGTGACCGTCCAGCTCGACGGGCCCGCTCGGCACGCGGAGGGCGGGGGTAGGACGGGCGCCGGTCACGACGGTTCCGACCGGCCCGTCTTCGTCGACGAGTCCGGCCGTCGTAGCCGTAGGTACCGCCGGATCGGTATGGCCATCGGCCTCGCGTGTGCGGTGTACGCCGTCGTCATCGTCATCACGTTGTTGTCCGGCAGTTCGGACGCGCCGTGGCTGCTGGTGCCGGGGCAGAAGGACGACGCGCCCGCGGGCAAGGTCGACACCTCGCCGCTGCCCGCCGAGTCGGGGCGCCCGTCCGGTGGCAGCGACAGTGTGGCGCCGGGGAACATTCCGACGGCGAGCGACGGTACGACGCCGTCGCCGGGCGTGAGTGTGAGCGGTGCGGCCGGCGCGTCCGCGAAACCCGGTGGCAAGGCGAGCACGTCCGCGTCGCCCGGGGCGTCCGCGAGCAGGAGCGCCTCGGCGCCGGCGAGTGGCGGCGCGAGCAATCCGGTCGTACAGCCCTCGCGGTCGTCGGCGTCACCGCCGGCCGACCCGACGCCGTCCAACAGCGTGAGCGCGCCGGCCGATCCGGCGCCGACCCCGAGCGCGACGGCGGGCACCGGCACGGTGGCCGACGCGCCGAGCACTCCGTCGCCCGTGGCGCAGGGGCCGGCCGCTCCTTCCGAACCGGCCCCGACCCCGTCCAAGACCCCGGAGCACATCCTCTGATGGCATCGCACAACCGCCGCCCCAAGGCCACGCACCAGGCCCCGGGCGGACGTCATGGAGCAACTCCGGTCGCGGCAAGCGGAGTTGGGCCCAGCGATCGGAAGGGAGTTGGGCCCGGCCCCGCGCCTCGCACCGCGCGCGATCCCCGGCGCCGCCGGCTGTCCATGCGGTTCCTGCTGCCGATGCTGCTGCTCGTCGCGTTGCTGGCGATGCTGATGCTGCGCGGCTACGTGCACAGCGAGATCCTCGCCGACCACCGCATCCGTCCCGAGGCGGCCACCAACAAGGTGCCGGACAGGATTCTCGACGGCGGCCCGGTCATCGACACCCGCGGCGGCCGTACGAGCAGCCTGGACGTGCCGGACCACGACATCGTCCTGACCTTCGACGACGGCCCCGACCCGACCTGGACGCCCAAGGTCCTGGACGTGCTCAAGAAGCATCACGCGCACGCCGTCTTCTTCGTCACCGGCACGATGACCTCGCGCTACCCGGGCCTGGTCAAACGCATCGTGGCGGAGGGCAACGAGGTCGGCGTGCACACCTTCAGCCACCCCGACCTCTCCTTCCAGTCCAAGAAGCGCATCGACTGGGAGCTGTCCCAGACCCAGCTGGCGATCACCGGCGCGGCGGGCATCCGTACGTCGTTGTTCCGGCCGCCGTACTCGTCGTCCGCCGACGCGATGGACAACCTGTCCTGGCCGGTGACCGAGTACATCGGCACCCGCGGCTACATCACCGTCGTCAACAACACGGACAGCGAGGACTGGCAGAAGCCCGGCGTCGCGGAGATCATCAGCAACGCGACCCCGCGCGGCGGCAAGGGTGCGATCGTCCTCATGCACGACTCGGGCGGCGACCGCCACGAGACCGTGCAGGCGCTGGACAGGTTCCTGCCGGAGATGCAGGCCAAGGGCTACACGTTCGACAACCTCACCCAGGCACTCGGCGCGCGCAGCGCGCTCACCCCGATGACCGGCGTCAACCTGTGGAAGGGCAAGGCGTGGATCTTCCTGGTCCAGGCCTCGGACAGCATCATGGACGTCCTGGTGGTGGGCCTGGCGATCACCGGCTCCCTCGTCATCGCCCGCTTCGCACTGATGCTCCTGCTCTCCGTCATCCACGCCCGCCGGGTGCGCCGCAAGGACTTCGCGTGGGGCCCGCCGGTCACCGAACCGGTCACGGTCCTCGTCCCGGCGTACAACGAGGCCAAGTGCATTGAGAACACGGTCCGTTCCCTCATGGCGAGCGAACATCCCGTCGAGGTGATCGTCGTCGACGACGGCTCGGCCGACGGTACGGCGAGAATCGTGGAGGCGATGTTCCTGCCGAACGTACGGGTCGTGCGCCAGGTCAACGCGGGCAAGCCGGCCGCCCTCAACCGCGGCCTGGCGAACGCCAGTTACGACCTCATCGTCATGATGGACGGCGACACGGTCTTCGAACCGGCCACCGTCCGCGAACTGGTCCAGCCCTTCGGCGACCCGCGCGTGGGCGCAGTCGCCGGCAACGCGAAGGTCGGCAACAGGGACTCCCTCATCGGCGCCTGGCAGCACATCGAGTACGTGATGGGCTTCAACCTCGACCGCCGTATGTACGACATCCTGCGCTGCATGCCGACGATCCCGGGCGCCGTGGGGGCCTTCAGGAGAAGCGCGTTGGAGCGGGTCGGCGGCATGAGCGACGACACCCTCGCCGAGGACACCGACATCACGATGGCGATGCACAGGGACGGCTGGCGGGTGGTCTACGCCGAGAAGGCCCGCGCCTGGACCGAGGCCCCGGAGACGGTCCAACAACTCTGGTCCCAGCGCTACCGCTGGTCCTACGGCACGATGCAGGCGATCTGGAAACACCGGGGCGCGATCCTGGACCGGGGCCCGTCCGGCCGCTTCGGCAGGGTGGGCCTCCCACTGGTGGCCCTGTTCATGGTGATCGCCCCGATCCTGGCCCCGCTGATCGACGTGTTCCTGTTCTACGGCCTGGTGTTCGGCCCGACGGAGAAGACGTTCCTGGCCTGGCTGGGCGTCCTGGCGATCCAAGCGTTCTGCGCGGCCTACGCCTTCCGCCTCGACCGCGAACGCATGACCCACCTGGTCTCACTGCCCCTCCAACAGATCCTCTACCGCCAACTCATGTACGTCGTACTGCTCCAGTCCTGGATCACCGCGCTCACCGGGGGCCGCCTGCGCTGGCAGAAGCTGCGGCGGACGGGGGTCGTGGGGGCGCCGGGCGGGCCGGTATCGGCTCAGCGCAGCGGTAGCGGTAGCGGCAGTGATCGGAGGACTGTGGCATGACGCACGGATACACGGCAGGGACGGGTACGAGCCCGGATCCGGAGTCGACGCCGGCGTACGGGATTCCGCAACAGCGGCAGCAAGAACCCTTGGCGGAAAGGCCGGTTGAAGCGAAGAAGGGCGGGGGTGGCCGGGACCGCTACCTAGACCTCCTCCGCTCGATCGCCCTCGTCCGGGTGGTCATCTACCACCTCTTCGGCTGGGCGTGGCTGTCGGTCCTGTTCCCTTCCATGGGCGTGATGTTCGCGCTGGCGGGTTCGCTGATGGCCCGCTCGCTGAACCGCCCCGCGCTGGGTGTGATCAGGGGTCGGCTACGGCGCCTGCTGCCCCCGCTGTGGGCGTTCAGCGCGGTGGTGCTGGTGATGATGTTCGCGAGCGGCTGGAACCCGCTCAAGGACCCTGACCTGGGCGGCACTTGGGGTGTGGCGAAGCTCTTCGACTACATCGTCCCGTTCGGTGCGCCGCCGTATCCCGAGCATCTGGGTTCGGAGTCGGGCCTGTTGGAGAGCACGTGGGCGGACCAGGCGGCGGGGCCGTTGTGGTACTTGCGGGCGTATCTGTGGTTCGTGATCGCGTCGCCGCTGCTGCTGTGGGCGTTCAGGAGGGTCCCCTGGGCAACTCTGCTGGCACCCTTGGCGCTGACGGCGGTCGTAGGCACAGGCCTTGTGACCATCCCCGGTGAGACGGGCAACGCGGTGTCGGACTTCGCGGTGTACGGGGGCTGTTGGGTCCTGGGCTTCGCGCACCACGAGGGCGTACTGAAGAAGGTCCCGCGCTACCTCGCGGTGTCGGGCGCGACCCTGATCATGGGCTTCGGGTTGTGGTGGGCGTCGGGTCATCTGGGCCCCGATGGCTGGGACTTGAACGACATCCCGCTGGCCCAGGCGACCTGGTCCTTCGGCGTCGTGGTGATCCTGCTCCAGTACGCGCCGTCCTGGCAGGAGTTGCCGAGGCGGTTGGCTCGCTGGGACAAGCTGGTGACGCTGTCCAACAACCGTGCCGTCACGATCTACCTGTGGCACAACCTCCTCATCATGGCCACGGTCCCGATCCTCGACCAGCTGTACAACCTGCCCTTCATGGAGAACGACACGGCGACCGCCTTCCTCGACAAGGCGGACACGTTCCTGATGTTCCTACTGATCTGGCCGCTTATTGCCTTGGCGATCCTTGCGTTCGGGTGGATCGAGGACATTGCCGCCAAGCGGGGGCCGAGGTTGTGGCCGGACGGGGGGAGTCGGGGGAGGGCTCGGCGGAGGGGGTGATGAGAGCTTGACCATCGGCACCGAGTACAGGTCGGGCGACTACTCGCTTTCCTGCGGGGACGACTACACGTTTGCACGCGCGTCCGGCAGCCCGGGAATCCGCAGTAGTTGGAGCAACAGATCTCGCGTCAAGGACGCCCTGGCTTCTTTGGCGAGGTCAGTCAGTGGGGAATGTGACACTTCAGCGCCGAGTGTCACGCTCCCGCGCCGAGGCGTCCTGATGTCCGCTCCTCTTGTGTCTCCTCAACTTCGAGGAGCTCTGTTGACGTGGTTCGATCGAGCCCGCGCGCTCCCGCCCCCTTCGACAGGCCGCCCGGCGACCGATTATCCGCCCACCGCACCGGATGTCGGCGTTGGATGGGGTGCCAAATGGGAAAGCTGCCAGGGAGTTTGCAACTGGCCATAAGGTAAAGGGAATTGTCGGGTACGGACCCGTTGGGGGAGCTGTGGAGCCAGAGATTGCCGCGCTCGCGAGTACGGCGGGAACGACCATCGTCACCTTGATGGCCACGGACGCATGGCAACGCACGCGCGAGGGCATCACATCTCTTTGGCGTCGTGTTCACCCAGCGCGCGTTGAGGCCGTGGCCGCAGAACTGGATGCCGCCCACGAGGACCTGCTTGCTGCGCGCACAACCGGAGACCCGGATACTGAGCGGGAACTGGTGGCCGAGTGGCAGGGCCGTATCCGACGTCTGCTCACAGCTTGCCCTGAGGTAGCCGAGGACCTGCGGACCCTTCTGGACGAGCTGGACACACGTACGACGACAGTCCCGGTAGTGGTGCAGCAGGCCACCGCGTCAGGCAACTCCAGGATCTATCAGGCCGGACGTGACCAGCACGTCATCGAGCGATGAGCGACGCGATGGATGGTCGCGCCGATGGGCATGGCCGTGTGTACCAGGCGTCTGGTGACCAGCACATCATCGAGCACCACCACCACGGCGATGCAAGTCCTGCAGCGTGGGCCAGCACCGAATCAGTACGTCAACCGACAGGTGGTCGCGCGCCAGTGGTACTCCGCGACCGTACCGAGCTGATGGAGCGCCTTCGGGCCGCAGTAGCGTCCGACGCCTTCCATCAGATCTACGTGCTTCACGGCATGGGCGGCTGCGGCAAGACGGCGGTTGCGCGCGCAGTGTTCCAGTTTGCCTCGACCGAAGGCAGCCGGGTCGGCCTGTGGGTCAATGCGGCCGACCGCACCACGCTGCGCAGCGGAATGCTCGCCGTCGCCGCCGACCGAGGAGCGACGGAGGGCGAGTTGCTTGCCGCACGAAACGGATTGCGGGCTTCCGCTGATCTGGTGTGGGAGCGGCTCGACCGATCCGCGGAACCCTGGCTGCTGGTGCTGGACAACGCCGACGACCCCGCGAGCTTGCGGGACGGCAGTTGGCTCCGCACCAGCCCACGTGGGACCGTCCTGGTCACCACCCGTCAAGCAGCCCCCCGCTGGTGGCCACATGCTGAGTTGCACCACGTCGGTGTGCTGCCGCGTGATGCTGCCGCCCAGGTGCTGTACGACCTTGCGCCAGAAACAGGCACGATGGACGAGGCCGCCGAGATCGCAGACCGCCTGGGACGGCTGCCCTTGGCGCTCACTCTTGCGGGCGGCTTCCTCTCCCACCAGGTGATCGACCCGTGGACGATGACGAGGTACGGCAGTCACCTTGCCGGTCACGAGCCCGTCGACCTCATCGACCGGGGGGCCAACGCGCTGACCGACAGTGGTTCCAGGCATCTCGTCAGCCAAACCTGGCAGTTGTCCCTCGAAGCGCTAGCCGCTCAGGGGTTCCCCGAGTCGACCGTGTTGCTCCGGCTGATGGCCTGCTACGGCGCTGATCCGCTGCCGCTCACTCTCTTGAACAGCCCGGAGCTCAACGACGTACTCCCGCGCTCACGGGCGGAAACCGCGCTGCGGGGACTGCTGGACCAGTCCCTCACCACATTGGTCGATGTCGGCGTGCGATGTGTACAGACCCACGGCGTGCTGCTCGCCAGCGTGGCGGTCGGTACACCACACGGGCAGGCCACCAAGTCCGCACGCACGGCCGCTCGGTTGCTTGATGCCGGCGTCCCCGCCATCCCCGAGCCAGGCCCACAGGACCTGCGGCTGCGTTTGCTTTCGCCCCACGTGCTTGCCTTGCTTCGGCATGCCACGGATGTGTCCGTGGTGACTGAGGCCCTCGACGTTGCTGTACGGCTGGCCATCGCTCTTCACCGCACCGGCGATTACCTGTCCGCCTGGGAGTTGGCCTCCGACGCGGCGGCCGTCGCTCAACCAGTGCTCGGCGCGGAGCACCGGCTGGTTCTGTCCTCGTACGCACGAGCCGGCCGGGCGCTTTTTCGCCTCGGCCGGTATGAGGAGTCCGAGGCACTCCACCGCCGCGTGCTCTTAGACCGCGAGCGACTCTTCGGACCCGACGACCCCGACACCTTGGACAGTTATGAGGGGACCAGCGATCCACTGTTCGAGTTGAGCCGCGTGTCGGAGGGCCTGGCGCTTCTCCGGCACGCCGCTATGGGCCGGCAGCGGGTACTCGGGCCTACGCACCCACTCACCCTGGGGGCGAGAGCTCTCCTGCTCTCGCGCGTGCCCCCCTCCGAGCTCGCTGCGGAGGTCGATAGCACGGCGCTGCCGCTTCCCCAGGAATGCGCCCTGGAGCTGGGGCCTGACCACACGGTCACCCTGCAAGCACGGCTCAACTATGCCAACGCACTGAACAGGCTGGGCCGGTTCGAGGCGGCCATCGAAGACGCTCGCTTGGTCGTCGAGGAATACCAGCGGCGTTACGGCCCGGACTTTCCGATGACACTCTCGGCCCAGACGTTGTACGCGTCGATCAGGGCAGCACTCGGTGACGTGAACTTGGCAGTCGAGTTGATGGCAACCGTAGTGGACACCCGTGAACGGATCCTCGGTGCTCAACATCCATTCACGGCATTCAGCCGGAGGCGCTTGGACGAATTCCGCGCAAAGGCTGACCATCAGTCGCCCGATGGTCAGCCTTGACAGTCGTACGAGCCTCGGACACCGGCAAGATCCTCTCCGAGACCCGGTCTCTCCCCCCCCCAGAAGGCCCTGAAGCGCCTCTGGGGGGAGCCCGAACTCGTCATCGGAGGACGGGTGTACACGCTCGCAGGGCGGGAGAAGTCGTACGTCGCCGAGGTCGTCGTACATCACTGCCGGGTCGAGGTTCGTACTCGCGTGGGACCCGGACGGCGCCGCCAATGATCCGGGACGGTTGCGTGCTGTGGGCGTCGGGCCGACGGCTGTGGCCCTGAGGACCTGACCGCCACCTCACCGCGCCCCACCCCCGCCCGTGAGAGCAACGTTCCCTTCCGGTCACTCACAGCCACAGCGTCGAAACGCGCCCTCCCTACCTTCGGGACGTATCACCGCTCGTTACCCCGTCGTAGGGGCACCCCCGAGCCCCGGAGCACCGTGGAGGCGTCATGACAGCCCCAGTCCCAGCCCCCGCCCCAGTCCCAACTCCCGCCCCCGGCAAGTGGATCGAGCACTGGGACCCGGAGGACGAGACCTTCTGGCGGGAGACCGGTGAGAAGGTCGCCCGGCGCAATCTCGTCTTCTCCGTGCTCTCCGAGCACATCGGCTTCTCGATCTGGACCCTGTGGTCCGTGCTGGTGCTCTTCATGGGCCCGGAGTACGGGCTGACCCCGGCGGACAAGTTCCTGCTGACGTCGATGGTCACGCTCGTCGGCGCGGTCGTCCGGGTGCCGTACACCTTCGCGGTCGCGATCTTCGGTGGACGGAACTGGACGATCGTCTCCGCGAGCCTCCTCCTCATCCCCACGATCGCCGCGTTCGCCGTGATGAAGCCGGGGACGTCCTTCGACACCTTCCTCTGGATCGGCCTGCTGGCCGGTATCGGCGGCGGCAACTTCGCCTCCTCCATGACCAACATCAACGCCTTCTTCCCGTTGAAGAAGAAGGGGTGGGCCCTTGGGCTCAATGCCGGGGGCGGCAACATCGGTGTCCCGGTCATCCAGCTCGTCGCCCTCGCGATCATCGGGGCCAGTGGCGGGCCGCGCGTGCTGCTCGGGATCTACATCCCGCTCATCCTCGTCGCCGCCGTCCTCGCCGCCCTCTTCATGGACAACCTCACCTCCGTGAAGAACGACACCGGCGCCGCCAAGGACGCCGCGCGGGACTGGCACACCTGGATCATGGCGTTCCTGTACATCGGCACGTTCGGGTCGTTCATCGGGTACGCGTTCGCGTTCGGGCAGGTGCTTCAGGTCCAGTTCGGCCGTACGCCGTTGCAGGCCGCGTATCTCACCTTCATCGGCCCGCTGCTCGGCTCGCTCATCCGTCCCGTCGGCGGGTGGCTCGCCGACCGTTACGGCGGCGCGCGGATCACCCTGTGGAACTTCGTCGCCATGGCCGCCGCGACCGCCATCCTGGTCGTCGCCAGCATGCAGAAGTCGCTGCCGCTGTTCGTCACCGTGTTCATCGTGCTGTTCGTGCTCAGCGGGCTCGGCAACGGGTCGACGTACAAGATGATCCCCGGCATCTTCCAGACCAAGGCCCTCGCGAAGGGACTCGAAGGGGATGAGGCCGCCGCTTACGGTCGGCGGCTCTCCGGGGCCTCCATGGGGCTCATCGGGGCCGTCGGCGCGCTCGGCGGGGTCGGCATCAACCTCGCCTTCCGGCAGTCCTTCCTCTCCTCCGGCTCCGGGACCGGCGCGTTCGTCGCCTTCCTCGTCTTCTACGGCCTCTGCTTCGGGGTCACCTGGGCCGTATACCTTCGCCGCCCGACCGCCCAGGCTCAGGCCAAGGCTTCCGCATCGGAGGCGAAGTCGCAGCTCAGCTATGCCGAGGTGTGACGTAACACCGGCGACATAAAGCCGAACCGAGCCTGTCACGCGCCGTTGACAGGCTCGTTCGGCATGTAGGCGCCGCACCATTGGATGTACGACCAGTACGTACCACTGCATGTACGACGACGTTCGGGACGAGAGCCATGCACGAGGAACAGCAGCTACCGGATCGCACGCAACACGGTCCCCTCTCCGGGTTCACCGTGGGCGTCACCGCCGCGCGCCGCGCCGACGAGCTGGGGGCACTGCTCCAGCGGCGCGGTGCGGTGGTCGTGCACGCGCCCGCGCTGCGCATCGTGCCCCTCGCCGACGACAGCGAACTGCTCGCCGCGACCAAGGAGTTGATCGACCAGGCGCCCGACGTGGTGGTGGCCACGACCGCGATCGGGTTCCGGGGATGGATCGAGGCCGCCGACGGGTGGGGGCTCGGGGAGGCGCTCCTCGAACGGTTGGGCGGGGTGGAGCTGCTCGCCCGCGGGCCCAAGGTCAAAGGGGCGGTGCGCGCCGCCGGGCTGACCGAGGAGTGGTCGCCGTCCTCCGAGTCCATGGCCGAGGTGCTCGACCGGCTCCTGGAGGAGGGCGTCGAGGGGCGCCGGGTCGCCATCCAGCTGCATGGCGAACCGTTGCCCGGGTTCGTGGAGTCGCTGCGGGCCGGGGGAGCGGATGTCGTCGTCGTTCCCGTGTACCGGTGGATGCCGCCCGAGGACATCGCCCCGCTGGACCGGCTCCTCGACGCCACGGTCTCGCGCGGCCTGGACGCGCTGACGTTCACCAGCGCACCGGCCGCCGCGTCGCTGCTGTCCCGCGCCGAGACCCGGGGTCTGCTGCCCGAACTCCTCGCCGCCCTGCACCACGACGTCCTCCCGGCCTGCGTCGGTCCCGTCACCGCGCTCCCGCTCCAGAACCACGGCATCGGCACGGTCCAGCCCGAGCGTTTCCGGCTCGGCCCGCTCGTCCAGCTCCTCTGCCAGGAACTCCCCGGCCGCGCCCGCGTGCTGCCCGTCGCCGGCCACCGCGTGGAGATCCGCGGCCACGCGGTCCTGGTCGACGGCGCGCTACGACCCGTCCCGCCGGCCGGGATGTCATTGCTCAGGGCCCTGTCCCGCCGCCCGGGTTGGGTCGTGGCCCGTGCGGAACTCCTGCGGGCGCTGCCGGGTGCCGGGCGGGACGAGCATGCCGTAGAGACGGCAATGGCCCGCCTCCGTACGGCACTTGGGGCACCGAAGCTGATTCAGACGGTGGTGAAGCGGGGGTACCGGCTGGCGCTGGACCCGGCGGCCGACACGAAGTACTCCGTAGGGTGAGCGGGAGTTGGTGCGGGGCGCTGGTGCGAGCGTCCCTGGGGGCTCCGCCCCCAGCCCCCCCCCATCGGCCCTGAAGGGGCCTCGTCCTCAAACGCCGGACGGGCTGAATTTCGCCGCCCTGCACCAAGAAGCGACCCTCCACGGGCTGGATGGCGCCGTCCTGCACCGAGAGACCACCCGGCGCTGAATATTGCCGCCCTGCACCAAGAAGCAAGCCCCCACGAGCTGAGCCGGATGATGCCGGCCCGCACCGAGAAGCGAGCCTCCGCAGGCTGGATGGCGCTGCCCTGCACCGAGAGACCACCCGGCGCTGAAGGTGCCGCTCTGCATCACGAGCCCGCCCTGCGCTGAAAGGCCCCGGCCTACGCCAGAAGCAAGCCCTCACCGGCTGGATTGATACCGGCCTGCACCAAGAAGCCAACCTCCACGGGCTGGATGGCGCCGTCCTGCACCGAGAGACCACCCGGCGCTGAAGGCGTCAGCCTGCGTCAAGAGGCCCAGCTGACCCGGTGCTGAAGGTGCCGGCCTGCGCCAAGAGCCCCCAGCGCTGACGGCGCCAGCCTGCGTCAAGAGGCCCAGCTGACCCGGTGCTGAAGGTGCCCCCCTGCATCAACAGCCCGCCCTGCGCTCGCTGAAGCCGCCGCCCTGCACTAGAAGTTCCCCTGCGCTGAAGCCCCCCCGCCCTGCACTAGAAGTTCCCCTGCGCTGAAGCCCCCCGCCCTGCACTAAGAAGTCCCCTTGCGCTGAAAGCTGCCGTACAGCACCAGTGCCCGCGCCAAACACCCCACCCCCACCGTCGACAACACCGCCCGTACCACGTTCCACCCCACCCACGCGCTCTCGAAGCGATCTCGCGCCACCCCCACATCCCCCGTATCCGCCAACCCATTGTTCAGCGGAATATTGAAGGCAACCGTCACCAGGAACGCCAGCGCATGCGCCCCCAGCCCCGCCCACACCCACCCCCGATACGGCCTCCCGCGTGCCTGCCACGCGGACACGCCGGCCAGCAGCAACGCCCCCATGAAGCTGAGGAAGAACACCGGGTTCTGGATCACGTCGTTGATGTTCCGCATGACCTCGACGAACACCCGGTCGTCGCTGCGCGCAAGCGCCGGCATGATCGCGCACGCGAACACGTAGAAGACCCCGGCGATCAACCCCATCGCGACCGTGGCCGCACCCAGTACCCAACCCGTGCCAGTCCTGTTCTCTGTCATGCCTCCAGTCAACGGACGAGCCGCCCCACCGAACATCGCCGAGACGCGCGACCGCATACGCGACCGTCCACGCGCGCCCCGCACAAGGGGTTACGGCCACGCGAGCGGGCAGGCACTGTAGAGAGAACGGTTTCCCGCGCCCCGACCTCTCCCCACCTCTCCCCACCTCTCCTCTCCCATCCCATCCCCTCCCCACTCCCACCGACCGACCCGACGACCGGGGTAATCCCAAGGCGGTGACAGGCACATGGCACTGGGTTCGACCATGGCCCCGTACGAGCTGCGTTTCGACGCCGGGCGGATCTGTCTGGATCTCCTCGCCACCACGCACCCCGAGGAACGGCTCGACGCGCCGGAGCCGTTGTGCGCGTGGATCGTCCGATCAGGGCTCGTCCCCGCGGCCACCCCGCTCGCGCACGTCGACTCCGCCTGGCTCGTCGGCTTCCGTGAACTGCGCGGGCAGATCGGGCAGTTGGTCCGCAGAAGCACCGGTTCCGACACCCGCCCCTACGACCTCGCCCTCGCCCGCGTCAACGACCTCGCCCGCGCCGCACCCCCCGCACCCCGTGCCGTACGCGATGAAGACGGCGCCCTGGTGCGGCAGTTGGACGGGCCCCCGGGGTGTGACGCGCTGCTCGCGGTGATCGCAAGGGATGCTGTGGAGCTGCTCACCGATCCGGTTGCGCGGGCCTCGCTCAGAGAGTGCGAGGGGGACAACTGCCCGATCGTTTATCTGGATACGTCCCGGGGGCGGCGACGGCGCTGGTGCTCCAGTGAGGTCTGCGGGAATCGCGAAAGAGTGGCCCGGCATCGACGGCGCGCGGCGCTCGCCCGAGCCTGAGAATCCCTTATGCGGCTTCTGTGAGGTGACGGGACGTCAATTGTCGAAGTGATTTCGACAACAGTGCGTTTCACTCCGGCGCGGCACGGGCAGCTCGCGTGATCTTGCTTGTGTGGTGGAAATGTAAAGATCGTACGGTGGGAATGTGCACTCATGTCCCCCTCGTCACGTCACTACACAGAAAAATGTCGCCTCCCTCTGAACACTCGACCGCCCGCCCGCGTACCTCTCCATGAGCGACCGACTGGGGGAACCCCCGGACACCGGAGGTGGGCGTGCGCAAGGATTCCGTCGTGGCCAATGAACACGCACCGAGGGCCCGACATCGCATGTCCCAGTCCTCGGAACCTGATGAGGAGCTGATGCGTGCCCTGTACCGAGAGCACGCCGGACCCTTGCTCGCCTATGTGTTGCGGCTCGTCGCCGGGGACCGGCAGCGTGCCGAGGACGTGGTGCAGGAGACGCTCATCCGGGCCTGGAAGAACGCCGGCCAGCTCAATCGAGCGACCGGATCGGTACGACCCTGGCTGGTGACGGTCGCACGGCGCATCGTCATCGACGGTCACCGCAGCCGGCAGGCCCGGCCGCAGGAGGTGGACCCGTCGCCGCTGGAGGTCATCCCCGCGGAGGACGAGATCGACAAGGCGTTGTGGCTGATGACACTGTCGGACGCGCTGGACGACCTGACCCCGGCCCACCGGGAGGTGCTCGTCGAGACGTACTTCAAGGGGCGTACCGTCAATGAGGCGGCCGAGACGCTTGGCATCCCCAGTGGCACGGTGCGCTCAAGGGTGTTCTACGCCCTTCGATCGATGAAGCTTGCTCTGGAGGAGCGGGGGGTGACGGCATGAGCATTTACGGGGGATACGGAACGGGTAGTCCTGGTTCCATGCAGGGATCTCAGGGCTCGAACGAACACGAGACCGTCGGCGCCTACGCCCTCGGGATTCTCGACGACACCGAAGCAACCGCTTTCGAGGCCCATCTCGCCACCTGTGAATGGTGCGCCCAGCAGCTCGACGAGCTGGCCGGGATGGAACCGATGCTGGCGGCGCTCGCGGATCTGCCGGGCTCCGGCACCCCCGCGATCGGCGAGTCCCTGTCCGCGAAGCCCAGTCCCCGACTGGTGGAGCGGCTGGTCGACGACGTCGGTGACCGTCGGGCCCTGAAGCGTCGGCGCAGTTTCTACATGATCGCCGCCGCGGCGGCCCTGATCATCGCGGGACCGCTGGCCGTCATCGCCGTCAACGGCGGCAACGACTCGGGCGGCAGGGGAAACGTGGCCGTGTCCACCGCGAAGACCACCTTCGACACTTTGTCCGACAAGGTCTCCGCGACGGACAAGACCACCAAGGTCAGCGCGACCGTGGCGATGTCCAAGAAGGACTGGGGCACCCTCGGGGTCGTCGAGCTCAAGAACGTCAAGGGCCCGCTGAAGTGCTCCCTGATCGCCGTCGGCAAGAACGGCGAACGCGAGACGATGAGCTCCTGGTCGGTCCCGGCCTGGGGTTACGGCATCGCGAACGCCACGAAGGCGGAGGCCAAGAGCCCGCTCTACGCCCAGGGCGGAGCGGCTCTCACGCCGAACGAGATCGACCACTTCGAGGTCATGACCTTCGACGGCAAGAAGCTCGTGGCAGTGGACGCGTAAGCACGTAGCAACTGATCAAGTTTGGTCAGTGGGGTCCGGAACGCGGCAGGTGCGCGTGCCGGGCCCCGCGTCTTTGTCAAGATCCACTCGGCAGGCCCCTCGCTACGGAGGCTTTCTTTCGCGTACGGTTGACGGCTGCCCAGCACGTCAGAAGGGGGCCCGGTGGCCGCACAGGCTCAACAGGAGACCGCGCTCGACACGGTGTCCGACAAATCCGCCCAGGATTCGCTACGGGACCGGGAGATCAGCGTCGAACAGGCACACCTGGACCGGGTGTACCGACGTCTTGAGGAGAAGATCCACGAGGCAGAGTTCCTCATGAACGACGCGGCCAAGCGCGGCCAGGTCGGCACGCCCGGCGCGCTCGCCGAACGGGACGCACAGGTGTTCCGCGCCGGTATCCACCTCAACCGGCTCAACAACGAGTTCGAGGACTTTCTTTTCGGGCGGATCGACCTCCTGCTCGGAAAAGACGGCAAGAAGGGACCCGACGGCGCCTACACCGCCGTGGAACCGGCCGAAGGCGCGGTGCGGGACGACCGGACCGCCGATATCGCCGAGACCCTGCACATCGGGCGGATCGGGGTCCTGGACTCCGAGTACGCGCCGCTGGTGATCGACTGGCGGGCGCCCGCCGCGGCGCCCTTCTACCGGTCGACCCCGGTCGATCCGGGGCGGGTCGTACGGCGGCGGGTCATCCGCTCCAAGGGGCGGCGGGTGCTCGGGGTCGAGGACGACCTGATGCGGCCGGAGTTGACCGCCTTCCTCGACGGCGAGCAACTGGCCGTCATCGGCGACGGCGCCCTGATGGCCGCGCTCGGCCAGGCCCGCAGCCACACCATGCGCGACATCGTGGCGTCGATCCAGGCCGAGCAGGACCTGGTGATCCGCGCCCCCGCCGCCTCGGTGACCTACGTCGAGGGCGGCCCGGGGACCGGCAAGACGGCCGTCGCCCTGCACCGCGCCGCCTACCTGCTCTACCAGGACCGGCGCCGGTACGCGGGCGGCATCCTCATCGTCTCGCCGACCCCGCTGCTGGTGGCGTACACCGAGGGCGTCCTGCCGTCCCTCGGCGAGGAGGGCCAGGTCGCCATCCGGGCCATCGGCTCGCTCGTCGACGGCGCCGAGGCCACCCTGTACGACTCCCCGGCCGTGGCCCGCGCCAAGGGCTCGTACCGCATGCTCGGCGTGCTGCGGAAGGCCGCGCGAGGGGCCCTGGAGCGGAGCGAAGCGCCGACCCGGCTCAGAGTGGTGGCGTTCGGCCGTCGTCTCGAACTGGAGGCCGCCGACCTGGAGCGCGTCCGGCAGAGCGCGCTCAGCGGTACGGCCCCGGTCAACATGCTGCGCCCGCGCGCCCGAAAGCTCCTCCTGGACGCCCTGTGGGAGCGCTCCGGTTCGGCCGGCCGGCACACGGACCCCGAACTGGCCGCCGAACTGCGCTCGTCCTTCGACGAGGACATCGCGAGCGAGGACGACTTCATCGCGTTCCTCGACGCCTGGTGGCCCGAACTCACCCCGCGCGCCGTCCTGCGGTCGATGTCCGACGAACGGAAGCTCGGCCGCTGGGCCCGGCGCATCCTCAACCCCGGCGAGGTCCGCAGGGTCGCCCGCGCACTGAAGCGGGACGGCCTCTCGGTCCACGACGTGGCGATCCTCGACGAACTCCAGGCGATCCTCGGCACCCCGGCCCGCCCCCGCAAGCGGCGCGACCTGGACCCGCTGGACCACCTCACCGGCCTCGAAGAGCTGATGCCGACGCGCGAGGAGTCGCAGCGCGAACGGGCCGAGCGGCTCGCCCAGGAGCGCACCGAGTACGCGCACGTCATCGTCGACGAGGCCCAGGACCTCACCCCGATGCAGTGGCGCATGGTCGGTCGCCGCGGCCGGCACGCCACCTGGACGGTCGTAGGAGATCCGGCCCAGTCGTCCTGGTCCGACCCCGACGAGGCCGCCGAGGCCCGCGACGAGGCCCTCGGGTCCCGCCCCCGGCGCCGCTTCACCCTCACGGTCAACTACCGCAACCCGGCCGAGATCGCCGAACTGGCGGCGAAGGTCCTGGCCCTGGCCATGCCCGGCTCCGAGTCCCCGTCCGCGGTCCGCTCGACCGGAGTGAAGCCGCACTTCGCCGTCGTACGGAACTCCCTGTCCGAGTCCGTCCGCGCGGAGGCCGCCCGGCTGCTCGACCGGGTCGACGGCACCGTCGGCGTGGTCGTCGCCATGAACCGCCGCGAGGAGGCCCGCCGTTGGCTCACCGGCCTCGGCGACCGGGTCGTCGCCCTCGGCAGCCTGGAGGCCAAGGGCCTGGAGTACGACGCGACGGTCGTCGTCTCGCCGGCGGAGATCGCCGACGAGTCGCCCGCCGGCCTCCGCGTCCTGTACGTCGCCCTCACCCGCGCGACCCAGCAGCTGACGGTCGTCTCGGCGGAGCGGGACGAGCCGGACGCGAACGGGGTGCCCGATCTGCTCAGGGACTGAGGGGACTGGTCAAGGCTCTGATCGCGGGTCTGATCGAGAGTCTGATCGAGGGGTGGTTTTCATGAACTCTCGGGATGGGAATGGTCTTACGGGATCTGTTTGTTAGCCTGGATGTGACACCGGCCCGATCCAAGCCCCCGGGCCCAACCTTCGTCGCTTAGAGCGACCACTTGCCGCGAGGCGAGCATGGCGGGTCGGTGTCATTGCTTGTCAGAGAGGCCCCCGTCACGGGAAAAGTGACGGGGGCCTCTTTTTCTCGCGAACAAAACGTTCGCAATCGGGGGCGGCTAACGCCTACCCGACAGTAGGTGCGACCATCGGAACGCGTACTCAGCTCAACGGTGAAAGCAGAGGAAGTCGGCCATGGCTACGGCGCCCAGCGTCTCCTACTCGATCACGGTCCGTCTGGAGGTGCCCGCCAGCGGAACGGCGGTCTCCCAGATCACCACGGCCGTGGAGTCCCACGGAGGCTCGGTGACCGGCCTCGACGTGACCGCTTCCGGCCACGAGAAGCTCCGGATCGACGTCACCATCGCGGCGTCCTCGACGGCCCACGCCGACGAGATCGTCCAGCAGCTGCGCGGCATCGAGGGCGTCACACTGGGCAAGGTCTCGGACCGTACGTTCCTCATGCACCTCGGCGGCAAGATCGAGATGCAGTCCAAGCACCCGATCCGCAACCGTGACGACCTCTCCATGATCTACACCCCGGGTGTCGCCCGCGTGTGCATGGCGATCGCGGAGAACCCCGAGGACGCGCGCCGCCTCACCATCAAGCGCAACTCCGTCGCGGTCGTGACGGACGGCTCGGCCGTGCTGGGCCTCGGCAACATCGGTCCCATGGCCGCGCTGCCGGTCATGGAGGGCAAGGCGGCCCTGTTCAAGCGGTTCGCCGGCATCGACGCCTGGCCGCTGTGCCTGGACACCCAGGACACCGACGAGATCGTCGCGATCGTCAAGGCGATCGCCCCGGGCTTCGCCGGCATCAACCTGGAGGACATCTCCGCGCCGCGCTGCTTCGAGATCGAGGCCCGGCTGCGCGAGGCCCTCGACATCCCCGTCTTCCACGACGACCAGCACGGCACCGCGATCGTGGTCCTCGCCGCGCTGACGAACGCGCTGCGGGTCGCGGGCAAGGGCATCGGTGACATCCGGGTCGTCATGTCCGGGGCGGGCGCGGCCGGTACGGCCATCCTCAAGCTGCTGCTCGCCGCCGGCCTCAAGAACGCGGTCGTCGCCGACATCCACGGTGTCGTGCACGCCGACCGCGAGGACCTCGTGGACGCCAAGGCCGACTCGCCGCTGCGCTGGATCGCGGACAACACCAACCCCGAGGGCCTGACGGGCACGCTGAAGGAGGCCGTGCGCGGCGCCGACGTCTTCGTGGGCGTCTCCGCCCCGAACGTCCTCGACGGCGACGACGTGGCCGCGATGGCCGAGGGCGCCATCGTGTTCGCGCTCGCGAACCCCGACCCCGAGGTCGACCCGGCGATCGCCCGTCAGACGGCGGCGGTTGTCGCCACGGGCCGCTCGGACTTCCCGAACCAGATCAACAACGTGCTGGTCTTCCCGGGTGTCTTCCGCGGTCTGCTGGACGCGCAGTCCCGCACCGTCAACACCGAGATGATGCTCGCCGCCGCGACCGCACTCGCGAACGTGGTGACCGAGGACGAGCTGAACGCGAACTACATCATCCCCAGCGTCTTCAACGACAAGGTCGCCGGCGCGGTCGCGGGCGCGGTGCGCGACGCGGCCAAGGCGGCCGGAGCAGCGGCGCCCCCCGCGTCGTAGACCCGTCCTGGTCCCCCGATCGGGGTGTGTGCGGTGGCTGTGAGGATCGCCACGGCCGTGCGTACATCGGCGCGTCGCGGAACCCGGGGCCTTCGGCGGCCGTTTATCGTGGCGGCCAGGTTTCGGGCCTTCCAGGCCCGGCCCTCGCCGCCGGGAGCAGACGGAGCGTCACCACGCTGATGCAGTGGCGCTCTTCGTGTGACTCCCACGGGTGTTCTCGCGACTCCTACGGGTGCCGGATTGGCTTTCCCGCCGCAGGTAGGGGCAGGATGCGTCTTCGGGCGCGAGGGTCTGGACGACGGACCCGGGTCCGGGGACTCACCGAGGACCCTGGCAGCATCGGCAGCACCGTGCCCGATATGCGGCTCCGCCGCGTGGCACGCCTCAAACGGCAAGAAGAACACGGGAGTAACAACATGAACCGCAGTGAGCTGGTGGCCGCGCTGGCCGACCGTGCCGAGGTGACCCGCAAGGACGCCGACGCCGTTCTGGCCGCGTTCGCCGAGACCGTCGGCGAGATCGTCTCCAAGGGTGACGAGAAGGTCACCATCCCCGGCTTCCTGACCTTCGAGCGCACCCACCGTGCCGCTCGTACCGCGCGCAACCCGCAGACCGGCGACCCGATCAACATCCCCGCCGGTTACAGCGTCAAGGTGTCCGCGGGCAGCAAGCTCAAGGAAGCCGCCAAGGGTAAGTAGTCCTTCGCGTACGCGACGGGATTGCGTACGAGGCTCAAGTAACGCGAATGGGGCGGCCACCCGGTCAGGGTTATTTAGTCGGCCGGTACCGCCCGGGGTGTGTGTCCGGGGCTAACGTAACGCTTATGGGCCGGCCACCGGGTCCGGGGGCCCGCCCCATCGTCGTACGTTACGGCTGCTTATCCGAGCGCCTTGCCCGGCAACTCCACCTTCGCGCCGAGCTCCACGAGCTTCTCCATGAAGTTCTCGTAGCCGCGGTTGATGAGGTCGATGCCGTGGACGCGGGACGTGCCCTGGGCCGCCAGCGCGGCGATGAGGTACGAGAAGCCGCCGCGGAGGTCGGGGATGACCAGGTCGGCGCCCTGGAGGCGGGTCGGGCCCGAGACGACCGCCGAGTGGAGGAAGTTGCGCTGGCCGAAGCGGCAGTGGGAGCCGCCGAGGCACTCGCGGTAGAGCTGGATGTGCGCGCCCATCTGGTTGAGCGCGGAGGTGAAGCCGAGCCGGGACTCGTAGACCGTCTCGTGGACGATGGAGAGGCCGGTCGCCTGCGTGAGGGCGACGACCAGCGGCTGCTGCCAGTCCGTCTGGAAGCCCGGGTGCACGTCCGTTTCGAGCGCGATGGACTTCAACTGGCCGCCGGGGTGCCAGAAGCGGATGCCCTCGTCGTCGATCGCGAAGGCACCGCCCACCTTCCGGTAGGTGTTGAGGAACGTCATCATCGAGCGCTGCTGCGCGCCCCGGACGTAGATGTTGCCCTCGGTGGCCAGCGCCGCGGACGCCCAGGACGCGGCCTCCAGACGGTCCGGGAGGGCCGCGTGGGTGTAGCCGCCGAGCGAGTCCACACCGGTGATGCGGATCGTGCGGTCGGTGTCCATGGCGATGATCGCGCCCATCTTCTGCAGTACGCAGATGAGGTCCTCGATCTCCGGTTCCACGGCCGCGTTGGCGAGTTCGGTGACGCCCTCCGCCAACACCGCGGTCAGCAGCACCTGCTCGGTGGCGCCCACGGACGGGTACGGCAGCTGGATCTTCGTGCCGCGCAGCCGCTGCGGGGCTTCCAGGTACTGGCCGTCCGCCCGCTTCTCGATCTTCGCGCCGAACTGCCGCAGCACCTCGAAGTGGAAGTCGATCGGCCGGCCGCCGATGTCACAGCCGCCGAGCCCCGGGATGAACGCGTGTCCGAGCCGGTGAAGGAGCGGACCGCAGAACAGGATCGGGATGCGCGACGAGCCCGCGTGGGCGTCGATGTCGGCGACGTTGGCGCTCTCCACGTGCGACGGATCGAGCACCAGCTCGCCCGGCTCCTCACCCGGACGGACCGTCACCCCGTGCAGTTGCAGCAGTCCGCGTACGACACGAACGTCACGGATGTCCGGAACGTTGCGCAGTCGACTTGGCTCACTGCCCAGCAGGGCGGCGACCATGGCCTTGGGTACGAGGTTCTTCGCACCACGGACACGGATCTCGCCCTCGAGCGGGGTTCCGCCGTGGACAAGCAGTACGTCGTCTGAGCCGTTGACGGTCATGAATCTCGCGTTCCGTGGAGTTGGGCAGGGGCCGAAGACGTAAGCGTAATGGCCGCCCACCCCCCTCCTGTAAGCCCAAGGAGCACCCAGCTACGTCATAGCTGTGTCACAACACGAACCGTTCCCAATCGGGCACATGGGGTCACGGGGGCGTCGTGTGCGCCGGGGACGCCTCTGTCCGCCCTGAGCTGCATTCACTCCCGAACCCCCATTGCCTCCCCCATCCGCGGGAAGATGCGGGATCATGTCAGGCATGACCGAGGTGTCCTCGCTCACAGGGCGGTTGCTCGTGGCAACACCCGCCCTGGCGGACCCGAACTTCGACCGCGCGGTGGTGCTCCTTCTCGACCACGACGAGGAGGGCTCCCTCGGTGTCGTCCTCAACCGCCCGACTCCTGTGGACGTCGGCGACATCCTGGAGGGCTGGGCGGATCTCGCCGGCGAGCCGGGAGTCGTCTTCCAGGGCGGCCCGGTCCAGCTGGACTCGGCCCTCGGCGTCGCCGTCATCCCGGGCGGCGCGTCGTCCAGTGAGCGTGCCCCGCTCGGCTGGCGGCGCGTGCACGGCGCGATCGGACTCGTCGACCTGGAGGCCCCGCCGGAGCTGCTGGCCTCGGCCCTCGGCTCGCTGCGGATCTTCGCCGGGTACGCGGGCTGGGGGCCCGGGCAACTGGAGGACGAACTGGTGGAGGGCGCCTGGTACGTCGTCGAGTCGGAGCCCGGTGACGTGTCCTCGCCGTCCCCGGAGAGACTCTGGCGCGAGGTGCTGCGCCGCCAGCGCAGCGAACTGGCGATGGTGGCGACGTATCCGGACGACCCTTCGCTGAACTGATGCCGGTGAGCTTCAGTACCCTTGGCCGTATGAGCACTCTTGAGCCCGAGCGCGGGACTGGTACGGGGACCCTCGTAGAGCCGACGCCCCAGGTGTCGCACGGCGACGGGGACCATGAGCGCTTCGCCCATTACGTCCAGAAGGACAAGATCATGGCGAGCGCCCTCGACGGCACTCCTGTGGTGGCGTTGTGCGGCAAGGTCTGGGTGCCCGGGCGCGACCCGAAGAAGTACCCGGTGTGTCCCATGTGCAAGGAGATCTACGAGTCCATGGGCTCGGGCGGCGACGGCGACAAGGGCAAGGGCGGCGACGGCAAGTAGACGGCCGGTCCGTCCGCTGGCAGTCCGATTCGTCTGACCTTCTGGCCGTCTGACTTCGTGAGGCCCTCGGGGCGCGGTTTCGCGCGCCCCGAGGGCCTTTCGCGTGTTTCGGCGGGCTTTCGTGTGTCACGAAGTGGTTGAGACCTCTTGTCGGCGCGTTCATCTACTCCTTAATCTCCGTGGTGTTGTGCAGAGCGAAACGCCCATTGCATATGTTGCAACGCACGCCCGGAGGAACGCTCCATGAAGCTCGCCCCCAGATTCGCCGTACTCGTGGCGGCCGCCGCTGTCGTCGCCGGCTGCGCGCCCCAGACCTCCGACAACTCGTCGTCGGACAAGGACGACCAGAGCGGCACCCTGCGGGTGTGGCTCTTCCAGGAGGTCGGCAACGACCCGAAGGCGAAGGTCGTCGACTCCGTGGTCACCGCCTTCGAGAAGGCGCACAAGGACACCAAGGTCGACGTCGAGTACATCCCGATCGACACCCGCGCCCAGCGCGTCAAGGCCGCCTTCAACGACCCGAAGTCCGCGCCCGACGTCATGGAGTACGGCAACACCGACACGGCCGGCTATGTGAAGGACGGCGGACTCCTCGACGTCACCAAGGACTTCGGCGCCTGGAGCGAGGCCAAGGACACCGACCCCACCGCGAAGCAGTCCGTCACGGTCGACGGCAAGATGTACGGCTCCCCGTTCTACGTCGGCGTCCGCGCCCTGTACTACCGCACCGACGTCTTCAAGGACCTGGGCCTCCAACCCCCCAAGACCATGGCCGAGTTGGCCGCCACCGCCCGCAAGATCCACAAGGCGAAGTCCGACCTCTACGGCCTCGTCGTCGGCGGTGCCTACACCTACGGCGCGATGCCCTTCGTCTGGGCCAACGGCGGCGAACTCGCCACGGCCAAGGGGGGTTCGGGGGGCTCGTACACCTCCGCGATCGACAGCGCCGCCGCGCAGAAGGGCATCAAGGCGTACACCTCGCTCTTCACGAGCGACAACTGTCCCGCCGCCAAGTGCGCGGTGATGGGCGGCAACGACACGATCACCGCGTTCGCGGCCGGCAAGGCGGGGATGGCGATCGGCGGCGACTTCAGCCACAGCGCGGTCGAGGCGGGCAAGGTCAAGGGCAAGTACGCGGTCGTGCCGTTGCCGGGTGTCGCGTCCGGGTCGGTTGCCCCCGCGTTCGCCGGGGGCAACAACATCGGTGTCCTGAAGAGCACTTCGCACCGCACGCTCGCGGTGGACCTGATGGAGCAGCTCACCTCGAAGACGACGCAGGCTTCGATGTTCGACGCGATGGGGTTCCTGCCGACGTTCACCGACGTCCGGGATGCGGCTGCGGCGAAGGTGCCGTTCGAGAAGCCGTTCGTGCAGACGTTGGCTGCGGGGACGAAGTTCGTTCCCGCGTCGCCCGGTTGGTCGGAGATCGACTCGTCGTTGGTGTTGCCGACGATGCTGCAGGAGGTCATCAGCGGCAAGAAGGACGTGGCGGCGGCTTCCAAGGACGCGGCGAAGAAGATGAACGACGCGTTCAGCTCCGCGGGTTGAGCGGTGGCGCCCAATAGCTCGGTTGGTGCGGATCGTTCGCGGGTGCGGGGGCGTCGTGGCTTGCCGCGCCCACGCGGCGGTAGCCGCAAATCAAACACAGCCCCGCGCCCCTGGCGGAGTTCGGGTGTGCCTTGGTTGTATCTCGCCCCGGCTCTCGTGGTCCTTGGGGGGTTGCTGGTCTACCCCATTTATCAGCTTGGGTTGATCTCGTTCTTTCAGTACACGCAGGCCCAGGTCAGTGGTGGGGAGCCGACGACCTTCAAGGGGTTCGGGAACTACGCGGAGTTGTTCTCGGACAGCCAGTTCTGGCAGGTGCTGCTGTCGACCGTGTTGTTCGCGGGGGCGTGTGTGGTGTCGACGCTGGCTGTCGGGTGTGCGCTTGCCGTGTTGCTCACGCGCGTGCGGGCCTTGCCGCGGCTTGTGTTGATGCTGGCCGCGTTGGGGGCGTGGGCTACGCCGGCGGTCACCGGGTCGACGGTGTGGTTGTTGCTCTTCGACCCTGACTTCGGGCCGGTGAACCGCATCCTCGGCCTCGGGGACCACTCCTGGACGTACGGGCGGCTGAGCGCGTTCTTCCTCGTGCTGCTCGAAGTGGTGTGGTGCTCCTTCCCGTTCGTGATGGTGACGGTCTACGCCGGCATCCGCGCCGTACCCTCCGAGGTCCTGGAGGCCGCCGCCCTGGACGGCGCCTCGCAGTGGCGGATCTGGCGGTCCATCCTCACGCCGATGCTCCGGCCGATCCTGACCGTCGTCACCATCCAGTCCGTCATCTGGGACTTCAAGGTCTTCACCCAGATCTACGTCATGACCAACGGCGGCGGCATCGCGGGCCAGAACCTCGTCCTGAACGTGTACGCCTACCAACAGGCGTTCGCGTCCTCGAAGTACAGCCTCGGCTCGGCGATCGGCGTCGTCATGCTGCTGATGCTGCTCGCCGTCACGCTGGTCTATCTGCGCCTGCTGCGCAGGCAGGGGGAGGAGCTGTGAGTCTGCTTCGCGGTCTTGGCGGCTTTATACGACGGCCCCGGCGGCCCTGGCGGCTCGCTGCCGAGGCCTCGGCGCTGCTGATCGCGGTCGTCGTCGCCTTCCCCCTCTATTGGATGGTGCTCAGCGCGTTCAAACCGGCCGGTGAGATCGAGTCGAGCGAGCCTCGGCCGTGGACGCTCGCGCCCTCTCTGGACTCGTTCCGGCGCGTGTTCGGGCAGCAGGAATTCGGCCGTTACTTCGTCAACAGCCTTGTCGTGGCGTGCTCGGTGGTCATCGTCTCGGCGCTGATCGCCTTTCTCGCCGCGACAGCGGTGACGCGATTCCGGTTCCGCTTCCGGACCACCCTCCTGATCATGTTCCTGGTGGCCCAGATGGTGCCCGTGGAAGCGCTGACGATCCCCCTGTTCTTCACCATGCGGGGGCTCGGGCTGCTGAACACCCTGGGGTCTCTGATCCTGCCCCAGATCGCGTTCTCGCTGCCGTTCGCGATCTGGATGCTGCGGGGGTTCGTGAAAGCCGTACCGGACGCGCTGGAGGAGGCCGCGTACATCGACGGGGCGAGCCGGACGCGATTCCTGTGGCAGATCCTTTTCCCGCTCGTCTTCCCGGGGCTGGTGGCCACGAGCGTGTTTTCCTTCATCTCGGCCTGGAACGACTTCCTGTTCGCCAAGTCCTTCATCATCAGCGACACTTCCCAGTCGACCCTGCCGATGGCCCTCCTTGTCTTCTACAAGCCGGACGACCCGGACTGGGGCGGGGTCATGGCGGCCTCCACGGTGATGACGATTCCGGTGCTGGTGTTCTTCGTACTCGTACAGCGACGTCTGGTCTCGGGGCTGGGCGGAGCGGTTAAGGACTGACGTGACTTCAGAGACGGAACTGATTCCTGAGCCCCGCGGTGTTGTCGCCGGTTCCGGCGAGGTGCGGCTGACAGCGCGCTCCCAGCTCTACGCCGGCGACGGGACGGAAGGCGTCGGCAATTGGCTGCGCACCGTGCTCCAGCAGGCGACTGGTCTGCCGCTGCGTGAGGGGCGGGAACTCGACGACGCCTGCGACGACGGCATCGGGCTCCAGCTCGACCCCGCGCTCGGCCCCGAGGAGTACCGCCTCGTCAGCGACTTGAACGGGATCCTCATCGAGGGCGGCAGCCCGGCCGGTGTGTTCTGGGGCGCCCAGACGCTGCGTCAACTCCTCGGCCCCGACGCGTATCGCAGGGCTCCGCTCGACCGCGACCGCACCTGGGCCGTGCCGCACCTCACGATCCACGACTCCCCCCGCTTCCACTGGCGCGGCCTCATGCTCGACGTCGCCCGGCACTTCATGCCCAAGGAAGGCGTCCTGCGCTACCTGGATCTCATGGCGGCGCACAAACTCAACGTCTTCCACTTCCACTTGACGGACGACCAGGGCTGGCGCGTCGAGATCGAGCGGTACCCGAAGCTGACCGAGATCGGCTCCTGGCGGGCGCGCACGAAATTCGGCCACCGTGCCTCACCGCTGTGGGACGACAAGCCCCACGGCGGCTACTACACGCGGGACGACATCCGCGAGATCGTCGCCTACGCCGCCGAGCGGCATATCACCGTGGTCCCCGAAATCGACGTACCGGGACACTCGCAGGCCGCCATCGCCGCGTATCCGGAACTGGGCAACACCGACGTCATCGCCACCAACTCCCTCTCCGTCTGGGACACCTGGGGCATCAACCCGAACGTACTCGCCCCCACTGACAACACCCTGCGCTTCTACGAGGGGGTGTTCGAGGAACTCCTGGAGCTGTTCCCCTCGGAGTTCATTCACGTCGGCGGTGACGAATGCCTCAAGGACCAGTGGAAGCAGTCGCCGACCGCGCAGGCGCGCATCAAGGAACTCGGGCTCGCTGACGAGGACGAGTTGCAGTCGTGGTTCATCGGACACTTCGACAAGTGGCTCTCCGCGCGCGGGAGAAGGCTCGTCGGCTGGGACGAGATCCTGGAGGGCGGGCTCGCGGAGGGGGCCGTGGTGTCGTCCTGGCGTGGTTACGAGGGCGGGATCACGGCGGCCCGCGCGGGGCACGACGTCGTCATGTGCCCTGAACAGCACGTGTACTTGGACTGGCGGCAGGCCCCCGGCGAGGACGAGCCGGTGCCGATCGCCCATGTGCGCACCCTGGAGGACGTCTACCGCTTCGAGCCGGTTCCCGAGCAGCTCAGCGAGGCCGAGGCCCGTCATGTGCTGGGCGCGCAGGCCAACGTGTGGACCGAGGTGATGGAGGACCACGCACGCGTGGACTACCAGACGTTCCCCCGGCTCGCGGCGTTCGCCGAGGTCGCCTGGAGTGCTCTTCCGGCGCCCGCGGAACGGGACTTCGCCGAATTCGAGCGACGGATGGCCGCCCACTATCCGCGCCTCGACGCCCTGGGTGTCGCCTACCGTCCGCCCACCGGACCACTGCCGTGGCAGCGGCGCCCCGGAGTGCTCGGACGACCGAAGGACGGCCCGCCCCCGAACGCATAGAACAGGGAAGGGAAAAAGACCCCAAGAGTCACCGATGAGTGGCAATTCGTGCGTACCGGTGATGCCGTGCGAAAACGGACCATCTCCCAGGTGAGATGGGCGAATGCCTCCTAGCGGACCCCCGCGTTCGGGTCTTGCGAAGATGTGCCAGAGTTGCCACGTCCGCCCTGTCAGCACGTACCGTACGGCAGCAACAGGTGGGACCAGGTGGGGCAGCGGGAAGGGGCAGCCGGTTTGACCACGCACGCACCGCAGGCGGGGCAGTCCGTCACGCTGCCCACGACGCTGGACGAGGCCGTGGCGGCGCTCACGGCCCTGCCCACGGCCGTCCCCGTGGCCGGCGGCACCGACCTCATGGCGGCCGTCAACTCGGGCCAGCTCAGGCCCAGCGCGCTGGTCGGCCTGGGCCGGATCAGCGAGATCCGCGGCTGGCAGTACCAGGACGGGCACGCGCTGCTCGGCGCGGGCCTCACGCATGCCCGTATGGGCCGCCCCGACTTCGCCGCCCTCATCCCGGCGCTCGCCGCCTCCGCGCGTGCGGCGGGCCCGCCGCAGATCCGCAACGCGGGCACCCTGGGCGGCAACATCGCCTCGGCCGCGCCCACCGGGGACGCGCTGCCCGTACTGGCCGCCCTGGAGGCGACGCTGATCATCGCGGGCCAGGACGGAGCCCGCCGGGAGATCCCGGTGTCGCACCTCCTGGCCGGTGTGGAGATGCTGCGCGGCGGCGAACTCATCGGCTTCGTGCGCGTGCCCCTGCTGCACGCCCCGCAGGTCTTCCTGAAGGCCACCGGCCGGACCGGCCCCGGGCGCTCGGTCGCGTCCGTCGCGGTCGTCCTCGACCCCGCCCGGCGCGGGGTCAGGTGCGCCGTCGGAGCCATAGCGCCGATGCCGCTCAGACCGCTGGACGCCGAACAGTGGGTGGCCCGGCTGATCGACTGGGACAACAGCCGCACGATCGTCCCCGAGGCGCTGAGCGCCTTCGGGGAGTACGTCGCCGCGGCCTGCATCCCCGACCCGGTACCGGCCGAGGACGGCTCCGTGGAACAGCTTCCGCCCGCGGTACTGCACCTGCGGCGCACCGTCGCCGCACTGGCCCGACGAGCACTCGGGAGGGCGCTGTCGTGACCGACGACCAGCACGGAGAGGGCACCCCCCAGGGCGGCGGACGCTGGGACCCGCTGCCCCAGGGCGACTACGACGACGGCGCCACGGCCTTCGTGAAACTCCCCGAAGGGGGCATCGACGCCCTCCTGGCCGCCCCGGGCCACGGCTATGTGCCGCCGCCCATCACGGCCACCCCCGCCCCGGACGCCGACGACCCGTCGGGCACCGGCTCCTGGGCGATGCCCGCCGAGGGCGTCCAGTGGCCCGACCCGAACGCCGTACCGCAGCAGGGGACGGCCGGAGGGGATCAGTTCTCGTACCGCCCCGGGGCCACCGGCCAGTGGACCTTCCAGGACACCAACGCGCCGGACGCGGGCGCCGCTCCCGGTCGCGACGTGACCGGGGAGTGGTCGATCCCCGTGGCCGGTGGTGATCTCCCGGACGAATCGGGCGAGTTCACCACCTCGGCCCTGGTCGAGCAGTGGGGCGGCACCCCGCCGGCCACCCTGCCCGGCGGCGCTCCCGCGCCCTGGGCGACGGACGGCGCGGGCCAGCCCTGGGCACAGCAGGCGTCGGACGCGGGAGTGGCGGAGCGGCCGCACGTGGAGCCGTCCGAGCACACCGACGGACGCGGCCTGGAACACCCGGCCGACCGGTCCGGCACGCGCACGGCCGGCGAGGTGTCGGCGCGGGCCGCCACCCGACCGCCCACCGAAGCGACCCGGCAGCCGTACGGCGAACCCGGCGACCCGTACGCGCACACCCGGACCGACGCCGCCGCCGACCCCTACGGCGACGCGCGCGCCGACCGCCACGACGACACCGCCGCCGAACTCGCCGCGGCCGACGCACAGTCGGCTCATGGGAGCGGTGGGACGGGCGACGACGGCGAAGGGGCCGCGGAGGGCACTGAGGGGCCCGCTGAGGCGTCCGCGGCGGTCGACGCGGCCGAGGATGCCGAAGCAGCTCCGGAGGCCGCTGAGGCGCCCGTGACGGCCGTCGAGCCCGACGCGCCGGACGAGGCCGCCGAGCCGGCCCCGAAGATCCCCGGCGACGAACACCCGCTCGCTTCCTACGTGTTGCGCGTCAACGGCGCCGACCGGCCCGTCACCGACGCCTGGATCGGCGAGTCGCTGCTGTACGTGCTGCGCGAACGCCTCGGGCTCGCGGGCGCCAAGGACGGCTGCTCGCAGGGCGAGTGCGGGGCTTGCAACGTCCAGGTCGACGGACGGCTCGTCGCCTCCTGCCTGGTGCCCGCCGTGACCGCCGCCGGCAGCGAGGTCCGTACGGTCGAGGGCCTGGCCGTCGAGGGACAGTCCTCCGACGTGCAGCGGGCGCTCGCCAAGTGCGGGGCCGTGCAGTGCGGTTTCTGCGTGCCCGGCATGGCGATGACCGTGCACGACCTCCTGGAGGGCAACCCCGCGCCCACCGAACTGGAGGCGCGCCAGGCACTGTGCGGCAACCTGTGCCGCTGCTCCGGCTACCGGGGTGTCCTGGACGCCGTACAGGAAGTCGTCGCCGAACGTGAGGCGCACGCCGCTGCCGCCGAACCTGAGTCGGACGGCGACGAGGCGCGTATTCCCCACCAGGCGGGCCCCGGGGGCGGTGGCGTCCACCAGTCGGCGTTCGAGTCCCCGCGCACGCAGGACCAGGTCTACGGCCAGGACGGAGGTCAGGCGTGAGCAACGAAGCCGCCACCGCGACCACGGAGGTCGCGCCCGCCCCGGAGCTGCCGGGCCACGGCCTGGGCGCCTCGCTCCCGGCCGCCGACGCCCGCGCCAAGACCGAGGGCACCTTCCCGTACGCGGCCGACCTGTGGGCCGAGGGCCTCCTCTGGGCGGCCGTCCTGCGCTCGCCGCACCCGCACGCGCGCATCGTGTCCGTCGACACGTCCCACGCGCTCGACATGCCCGGCGTACGGGCCGTCATCACCCACGAGGACGTGCCGGGCAGGGACCGCTACGGCCGGGGCACCGCCGACCGTCCGGTGTTCGCCTCCGAGGTCGTACGCCACCACGGGGAGCCCATCGCCGCGGTCGCCGCCGACCACCCCGACACCGCGCGGATGGCCGCCGCGGCCATCATGGTCGAGTACGAAGTACTCGACCCGGTGACCGACCCCGAGCAGGCCTTCGAGGCCGAGCCGCTGCACCCCGACGGCAACCTGATCCGGCACATCCCGCTGCGCCACGGCGACCCGGACGCGACCGCCGACATCGTCGTCGAGGGCCTGTACCGCATCGGCCGCCAGGACCCCGCCCCCATCGGCGCCGAGGCCGGCCTCGCCGTACCCCGCCCCGACGGCGGCGTCGAGCTGTACATCGCCTCCACGGACCCGCACAACGACCGCGACACGGCCGCCGCCTGCTACGGCCTGGAGCCCGACCGCGTGAAGGTCGTCGTCACCGGCGTCCCCGGAGCCACCGCCGACCGCGAGGACCAGGGCTTCCAACTCCCGCTCGGACTGCTGGCCCTGAAGACCGGCTGCCCGGTCAAACTCACCGCCACGCGCGAGGAGTCCTTCCTCGGCCACACCCACCGCCACCCCACCCTGCTGCGCTACCGCCACCACGCCGACGAGGACGGCAGGCTGGTCAAGGTCGAGGCCCAGGTGCTGCTCGACGCGGGCGCCTACGCCGACACCTCCTCGGAGGCACTGGCCGCCGCCGTCTCCTTCGCCTGCGGCCCGTACGTCGTCCCGAACGCCTTCATCGAGGGCTGGGCCGTGCGCACCAACAACCCGCCCTCGGGACACGTCAGGGGCGAGGGCGCCATGCAGGTCTGCGCCGCCTACGAGGCGCAGATGGACAAGCTCGCCAAGAAGCTCGCCATGGACCCGGCCGAACTGCGCCTGCGCAACGCCATGGCCACCGGGGACGTCCTGCCGACCGGCCAGACCGTGACCTGCCCGGCGCCGGTCGCCGAACTCCTCCAGGCCGTACGGGACTTCCCGCTGCCGCAGCTCCCCAAGGACACCCCCGCGGACGAGTGGCTGCTGCCCGGCGGCCCCGAGGGCGCGGGCGAACCGGGCGCGGTACGCCGGGGCGTCGGCTACGGCCTCGGCATGGTGCACATGCTCGGCGCCGAGGGCGCGGACGAGGTCTCCACGGCCACCGTGAAGGTCCACGACGGCATCGCGACCGTGCTGTGCGCGGCCGTCGAGACCGGCCAGGGCTTCACCACGCTCGCCCGGCAGATCGTCCAGGAGACCCTCGGCATCGACGAGGTGCACGTCGCCCCCGTGGACACCGATCAGCCTCCCGCCGGCCCCGGTTGCCGAGGCCGCCACACCTGGGTCTCGGGCGGCGCGGTCGAACGGGCCGCGAAAATGGTCCGCACCCAACTGCTCCAGCCCCTGGCGCACAAGTTCGGGATGTCGACCGAGCTGCTCCAGATCAC
Organism: Streptomyces sp. NPDC058469; assembly: GCF_042721125.1. NCBI lineage: Bacteria > Bacillati > Actinomycetota > Actinomycetes > Kitasatosporales > Streptomycetaceae > Streptomyces > Streptomyces sp. NPDC058469. The sequence goes on along the minus strand of NZ_JBHXME010000053.1, from coordinate 10,415 downwards.
CGACGGCAAGATCACCTCCTACGACGGTGTCCTCTCGACGACCGTCACCGAGGCCCTGGACGGCAAGGAACTCTGGGCCACCGCCCAGTGCCGCCCGCACCCGACCGAGCCCCTGGACGAGGCGGGCCAGGGCGACGCCTTCGTAGGGCTCGCCTTCTGCGCGATCCGCGCGGTCGTCGACGTCGACATCGAACTCGGCTCCGTACGGGTCGTCGAGTTGGCCCTCGCCCAGGACGTCGGCCGGATCCTGAACCCGACCCAACTGGTCGCCCGTATCGAGGGCGGTGTCACCCAGGGTGTCGGTATCGCGCTGACGGAAAACCTACGCACCGCGCGCGGGTTGATCCGCCACCCCGACCTCACGGGCTACGCCCTGCCCACCGCCCTGGACGCCCCCGACATCCGGATCGTGAAACTCGTCGAGGAACGTGACGTGGTCGCCCCCTTCGGTGCGAAGGCGGTCAGCGCGGTACCCGTGGTCACGTCCCCGGCGGCGATCGCGTCCGCGGTGCGCGCGGCGACAGGCCGTCCCGTGAACCGGCTGCCGATCCGCCCGCAGGCGGCTGTGGTGACGACGAACGAGCAGTACGGGCAGGGGCAGGGGCAGTACGGGCATTAAGCGGCCCGTGCTGGAAGGTACTTGAGCGGGTCCTGGAAGGTGCTTCAGGGTGTTCGAGGGAGTCGTCCTCATCACCGGTGTGATGGCCTCCGGCAAGTCGACGGTCGCGCAGGCGCTGGCGGAGAGGCTGCCGAGGGCGGCGCACGTCCGGGGTGACGTCTTCCGGCGGATGATCGTCTCGGGACGCGAGGAGTACGTCCCCGGTGCGGGCGGCGAGGGGGAGACTCAACTCCGGTTGCGGTACCGGCTGTCGGCGGCGACGGCGGACGCGTACGCGCAGGCCGGGTTCACGGCGGTCGTCCAGGACGTGGTGCTGGGCGCGGAGTTGCCGGCGTACGTCGACCTGATCCGCACCCGCCCGCTGCACGTGATCGTCCTCGCACCGACCCCGGCGACCGTGACGGCACGGGAGGCGGGCCGGGCGAAGACCGGATACGGCGCGTGGACGGTCGAGGAACTGGACGGCGCGCTGCGGACGGAGACCCCGCGCATCGGCCTGTGGCTGGACACCTCCGGGCTGACGGTGGGGGAGACGGTGGACGCGATCGTCGAGGGACGGGAACGTTCGCGGGTGACCTGAGCGTCTGATGGGTGGGGACGTTTAGGACGTTTCCGCGCTCTGCGAGGCGTTTCGCTGCGTTTTGCCTGGTCAGGGCCATTGTCAGTGGTGCCGCGTAGTGTTCTGGGCAGTGGGGACGACAGCGGAGCGCCGGTGCCACACGGGGAAGATTCACGCACGGGGGAACAATGAGCAGGACCGACGCCGGTTCTACGGCGACCATGATCACCTTGACCGAGGGCGACCTCGATCCGTACATCACGCACGAGTCGACGCGCCGCTGGCTGACGGGTCCCGGACTGCCGGGCGACAGCGGCCTGTTGACGTTCGAGGAGCTGCGCAGGGCGGGCCTGCGGACGGTGGCGGACTCGATGGGTGACCCCGCCCCGCTGGCGGAGGAGCTCCGGGACCAGCTGGTGATAGGCGCGCTCTGGGGACCCGACGGCGGGGAGGCGGAGTCCATCCTGCTCGACGGCGAGACGGGCGAGATCGCGACGACGTACTTCTTCCACGACCGCCCGGACCTGATGGAGACCGGCCCGCTGGCCCCGTCGATCGAAACGCTGACGCGCTTCACGACGACGACGGACGAACTGACCGACCTGCGCGGCCAGTTCGCGTCCTACGAGGGCCGTCACGGCACGAAGACGGCGGCGGAGGCATCACGCCAACTGCTCGCGGTGTTCGAGTCGGAGACGGACGGCGAGGTGCCCCCCTTCTGGAAGGCGGCGGCCCTGATCCGCCCGCTCGCACTGGTCGCCGGCCCGGGCACGACATCGGGGCTGACCCTCGACATCCCGGCCCGCCTGCTGGACCAGGAGTTCGGCCAGGGCACGGTCGCCCGCTTCGAGGAGGTCGACTTCCCCGCCACGCTCACCCACGAACCGACCCGCCGCTTCCTGCGCGAGACGGGCCTGCCCGAGGACGCGTTCCTCTTCCAACTCGACACGGACGTCCCGCTCTCCACCCTCGCCGAGTTCTACGAGGACGAGCCCGCCGAGGAACTCCCGCCCCGCGCCGACCAGTTGATCCGCCTCGGCTACCTCATAGAGGACAACAGCCTGATGGTGGACGGCGCGACGGGCGAGATCCTGACCTGGAGCGAGCCCGAGGCGACGCTGGCTCCGTTGAACACGGACGTCTCGACCCTCGCTTTCACCCTCTGGCTGCTCCACCGCGAGAAGGCGATCGACGCGGACCTGTCGGGCGAGCTGACGGCAGAGGCGTACGACCAGTTGGCGACGACGATGCTCCAGACGCTGTCGAGGGTGGACCCGACGGGCACGACCCCCCGGGCGGCAGACCGCGACCGCCACCATCTGCACCCGCACCCGCACTACTGGACGGAGGCGTTCCAGGACGAGGCGGGCGGGGTGCTGTGACGCGCGCGTAGGCCGGCCGAGAAAATCGTTCGCGTCGAGTGAGGCGAGCGGTTACCGTCCGCCTGACCGCACCGGGGTGAGGGTGCGGGTACGGGACGCCACGGGCGAGGGGAGCAGAGGTGGAGACCGACCGCTTGGGCTTGCTGCTGGAGCAGTTCGACAAGGCCCGGGAGATGGCACAGGTACGGCTTAAGGGGCTCGGCGACGAGGAGTACCTCTGGGAGCCGGCGCCCGACTGCTGGTCGCTCCGACGCCGGAGCGAGGCGGTGACACCGAGGGCGTTCGGACCGGGGGAGTGGGTCCTCGACCTGGGCGCGGCGGACATCCCGGCGAGCGAGTACGCCGAGGTCGCCCGCCAGGCCGCCGACGGCATGACCGTCGCCAAGATCGCCGACGACTGGAGCGTGACCGTCGAACGGGTGGAGGAGATCCTCGCCCACACGGGCGAGCCGGAGCCCGACACGACACCGATCACGACCATCGCGTGGCGACTGGGGCACCTGCACTTCCAGTTCGCGGGGGCGTGGGAGTGGACGTTCGGTGAGCGACGTCAAGACCCGAAGCAGATGGTCGACTTCACGCCGTCGGCCGCCCTGACCCTGGACCACTTCTGGCCGGTGATCGACCGCTGGCGAGCGGCTGTCACCACGGTCACAGAGGCCCAGCTGGACGTGGTCGGCTTCTCCCAGTACCCGTACGGATCCGACCCGGACGACCCGTACGTCGCTGTGCTGGCGGGGGCGAACCTGGAGTTCATTCACCACATGGCGGAGATCGCGTTGTTGCGTGATCTGTGGCGGGCGCGGGTGGCGAGTGGGGGTTAAGTCCGAGGCGCCTTGAGGGTGTTCAACCGAGGGGAGGGCGGCACCTCACGCCTGGGCGAGGGGCTCGGCGGGAACGGCGGCACCGAGTGCGGCGTTCTGCAGCGTCGTGATGCGCTCGATCACGAGCCCCGCCAGTACGGCCGCCGCGATCATGAGTGCCTCCTCCACCACCAGGAAGGCCGTCGAGCCCGGGGTCACCCGGCTCGCGACCACGAACACCAGCACGTGCCCGATCCAGGTGGCCCACCACGCATTCACCAGGGTCGTGTCCCGCTTCTCCTCCCACGACGCGGAGCTCGCGCGCCCGATGGCGAGGACGATCCCGCGAGGGACAAAGAGATTGACCACTGGAATGAACCACATGCCGATCGTCCGACCCCGACTCGGAACCGAGGCCCCGGGCGACAACTCCTGCGCGTTGCGCCGGGATCGGGCGAGCCACACGAGGAACAGCACGGCCGCGAGAGTCGTCAGATAGCCGAAGATCATGGAGATGAAGCCCGACTCGGATGCATCCGTGCCGTGCAGGTAGCGAGACCGGACCGCCGCCGCACGGAACACGTCCGCCACGGCGGCCGCGCCTATCGCCACCTGCGCGGAGCGGACAAGGATCCGGGGCGCTTTGCGGGCGGTACTCGTCATCGTCTTCGGCCTGTCTCGGAGGCGTGTGTGGCCACGGCGGACGCCGGGCGGAGTGATCTTAAGGTCTGATCGCCGCACGCGCGTACGATTTCCGGGCCCTTGGTCTCGGTCGGCTCTCCCTTGGTGGCGAAGGTCCGCTCGTCGGGGATCGCTGCGGCACGGCAGTGCTGTCGGTCGAGCGCTGTCGGTCGTTGGTCCAGGACTTCGGTTGGTCAGCCTGCTGTAGGGCTCTGCGGAACCTGCGCCCGCACGAACCCGTGGCTCCGCTCCACCTTCGCCACGTGCAGCGTGTAGCTCTGGTACCACTCGGCCTGCCCGCGCTTCTGTGCCGCGCGGTGCTCGGCGTTGGTCCGCCACTCGGCGAGGGCGTCGGCGTCGCGGAAGTACCCGACGGTGATCCCCAGCCCGCCCGGAGTCTGAGCGTGGTCCATCCCCAGGTACCCGGGGATGTCCTTCACCAGGTCCTCCATGCGCGCGTTGGTCTCGCCGTAGCCGCTCTGCTCCTGGGTTCGCACCGTGGTGAACACGGCCACGTAGTACGGAGGTTCATAGGCCTCGACGGGCGTGACAGGCACCTCGGAGTGATCGCTCATGGCGCCACGGTAGGGCAGCGTGTCCCCGATTCCGACGCCGAGAGTTCAACCGGCAACCGGCACCGGCGGGGCCGCGAGGTCAGGCAGAGGACCGAGCGGCATGCTGGTCAGCCGTACTACTGGAGGCCGTGGCGGGAATCGAACCCGCGTAACTCGCTTTGCAGGTTTGTCCGGGCTGGTCAGAGCTTGATCCGGTCGTGTTCACGTGCGTTCAATTCCGTACGGATGATGTGCCGGCTGAGGCAGGCTGAACGGCCTTGGACGGCGGCGTACGGCGATGAATGAGACGGAAACTGAGACGGCTTGCTCTGCCGGGTGACTGCCCAGTTGCCCCACTGTGACATCCCCGTGAAGCCGGACGACTACATTGCGTAGATGCAACTCATCAGTCCCGACGTGGCACCGACCGTTGCCTTAGGGTCACTCAGCGTGGCGCTCACCTCGCTGATTCTCGCGTTCTACGCATTTCGGACCGGAGGTCCGAAGGTTAGCGTCCAGTGCTACATCGTGAGGTATTCGACTGGCGAGTACGTGCTTCGGCTCGTTGTGTCGAACAGGGGACGCTCCGCTACGACGATCGAGGCTGGGCAACTCGATGTCTCTTGGCAGTACGACGATAAGCCTTGGCGGGACACGCATCGCACCCTCTGGCCCGTGTTTCCCACGGAGTTCCCGTTTCGATTGGAAGGGAACACGCTCGTCGAGTGGTCTTGCCCGGCAACCGAACTGATGGCGGAAGCGATCGGTTGGACTCCCAACGCATGGCGACTTCACGTCAAGATCGGCCATCGGAAGCGCAGCGTACGCGTCTCAAAGACGATCGCCCTTGTGGAGAAAGTTGGAGTAGGTCCTTTGCGTTAGCTGAGCGAGTTCGGTCGTGGAGTTGTGGCCTGCCGCGCCGAGGTTGATCGCTTTGCGGGATCGTCCGCGCTGGTCGGGAACTTGTCGCGCCCAGAGGGGTTGTCAGTGCCCTCGTCTACGGTGTTCGGCATGGCACCTGCTGAGGTTGGTCAGCTTCACGGCTTTGATCGAGATCGCGGTCACAACAAGTCAGGGTCACCATGGAGGCACAGGGCCTCCAGTTTTCTATCTTGACCGAAAGGCTGACGCTGCATCAGTTGGCACACTAGGATTCACTCATCACCGTGTAGTGAAACGTCAGCCTTCGCTGACCAATCGGAGGAGATCCTCAATGACTAGCGCCTATGAGTCGGACCCGATTTTCGACCCTGTACCACGGCAGCTTTCGAATATTGTCACGAGGATTAGGGCTGGCGAGGTTGCTCTGCCAGACTTCCAGAGGAACTTTGTATGGGACGCGGCAAGAACAGAAGAGCTAATTAAGTCCATTATTTCCAAGTTTCCTGTAGGTACCCTCCTGCTTTGGAAGCAAGGAAGTGAGGAGCTTTTTGCGAGTAGAAATTTTGAAGGTGCTCCGGAACTTGCTGGAAAAAAGCCAGACGAGCTAGTGCTTGACGGTCAGCAGCGATTGACTGCTCTCTATCAGGCACTCACAGGGACAGGGGATGAGCTGTATTACCTGAAAGTAGATGAATTCGTAAATTTCGACGAGAAGACCATTAGAGAATTCCACGAGGTGGATTTTGAGACCGCCATTATTTCGGTCCCAAAGGCCTCGACCGAAACGCAGAGGAAGAAGAACGAGGGCATCCTCACGCTCTCCCACTTTCCGATTTCTGATGTGAGTCGTTTTGATGACTGGTTGGACGATTTTGCGGATGCGGCGAAGGAGGGAGATGCGTCTATTGACGCTAAAGCTCTCAGGTCCCTCTATCGGCAGATGCGGGATAAGTATGTAATTCCGCTGCGCTCCTACGGACTCCCGACGCTGACACTTCCCGAAACGACGCCGATTGAGGCTGTCTGTACCATCTTCGAGACGCTTAACCGGACGGGAAAGCCGCTGGGTCCGTTCGAGCTATTGACTGCGCGCTACTATCCCCAAGGGGTCAATCTCCGAGAGTACTGGGATGAAGCCCGTAGTAACTATCGGGCTCTAGTAGATTTCAAGATCGACCCCTATAACGTGCTACAGGCGGTCACTCTGCGGGCTCACGGATCGGCTCAACGCTCCGATATTCTAAAGAAGTTGACGGCTGACGACATTCGTGAGCACTGGAATCCTGTAATTAAGGGCATCGCTGGAGTCATTGACATGCTCCAGTCCGACTGCGGCGTGGTCGACGCAAAATGGCTGCCTTATGGCATGGTCCTCTTCCCTATGGCGGCTGTATGGCAAGAGATCATGGAACTTGAGCCACTTGATCGGGCCACTGCCACCGAACGAATCCAGAGGTTCTTCTGGAACAGTGTCTTTACGACCAACTATGATCAAGGTGCTAACAGTCAAGCGGGCGCCGACTATTCACGCCTCAAGAATTGGGCACCGAAGGGTGAGGGAGGGGCGCCGGAGGCAATTGAGGATCTTCCGCTTGATGCGGCGACCTTCAGGTCCGCTTCAGTCCGTCGCAAGGCGCTGTACGCCGGGCTGATGTGTTTGCTCGTCAAAAGCCGGGCGGAAGATTTTCACACTGGCCAGGCAATGACTCCATATCGAGTTGGTGAGACACCAATCGACTCGCATCACATCTTTCCGAAGGCCTTTTTGGCGAGGTCGGGGGCGGCGGAAAGCTCCGAGCTCTTGCTAAATCGCAGCTTGATCGATGCCGAGACCAATAGAATCATCAAAGATAAGGCGCCAAGCGACTACTTGCAGGACATGGCCGATGCATACGGTGAGGACAAGTTGCGGTCTGTTCTGAACTCCCACGCTATCAAGGTTGGTCCTGAGAGCGGAATCTCAAGGGATGACTATACGGCGTTCCTTGATGAGCGCTTGGATACGGTAGTTCAGCTAGTCGAGCGGGCGACGGGGAGAACTCTTGTTGAAGTGGAGGATGAAGAAAGTACGGATCAGTTGGCCTAATTGCCCTGACCTCGCTCTGAGAACTTCGGCACCCAACGATTGGACCCCCGAGTGTCAGGGTGCAGCTGTTCCTGTGGATCACGGCGATGCGCGTCTGCCTGCTAAACCTTTAGTTGCAGCAGCGAGTTGTCCTATGTACACCCGACCACAGAGTCCGAAGCGCGTCGCACCATGCGAGGCTTAGCTGTGATGATGGGTAGATGGAGAGGGAGAGCGAGTGGCACAGCAGGGGAGCCCTCGGGGGACCTTCCTGGAGATTGCAGCGGCGGTGAAGGCTCGGATCAAGGCCGACCCGGGGATGATGAAGCTGCCGCCGGCGGCAGACCTCATGCAAGCTCACGGGGTGTCTCGCGGAGTCGTACTCCGTGCATTCGGTGTGCTCCAGAAGGAAGGCGTCGCTGAACCCGAGCCGGGTGGGCGGTGGCGCGTCGTCCGCAGCGGCGATCAAGTCGACCGCCGACCTCTCACTGAGCGGATCGCGGCCGTCGTCGTGGATGATCGTCTGATGGTTGGGGCACCGTTCCCTAGTGCATCCGCTCTCGCCATCAGGTTCGGAGTCTCGCGCCCCACCGTGACCAAGGCGCTCGACAAGCTGGAGGCCGCCGGCGTGTTGGCGAGTGGAGGGCAGGGCAGGGTGCGGACCGTCCGCGCGGTGCCGAATCGAGAGGAGCGTTCGTAGCTTGTCGGAGCTGACGGAGTGGGCGTATCCCCTGGCTGAGTCCCTGCTGGCTGAGCCGTTGCCGCGTCGCTGGAAGCATTGCCTCGGTGTCGCCGAGCGGGCGCGCAGTATTGCGCTCATCCTCGGGGACGACGCCGAGCTACTGGAAGCGGCGGCCGTGCTGCACGACATCGGTTACGCACCCGACCTCGCCAAGACCGGTTTCCATCCGCTCGACGGCGCCCGCTACCTGCGAGATGTCGCTAACGCCGATGAGCGGGTCGTGCACCTAGTGGCGCATCACTCCTGCTCATGGATGGAAGCCGACGCACGTGGCCTGCGCGACGAGTTGGAGGGGGAGTTCCCGCGTGAGAGTGCGCACCTCAACGACGCCCTCTGCTACTGCGACATGAACACGACGCCGGACGGTACCCCCACGAATCCCGTGGATCGGGTCAACGAGATTACGGGACGGTATGGGCCGGAAAGCCTGATCGGTACGTTCATCCGCCGCGCCGAACCCGAGATCCTGGCGAGCACGGGGCGTGTACTCGAAAGGGTCGCCGCGGCCAAGCGTCAGCCGATGTAGGGGGACCGCCGGGTCCGGTCCATCGCGTGCTCGATACGCATCCGCATCGTGGGGTGGACATCCAACTGTGCCAAGTCCGCTGGGGCGACCCAGCGGACTTGTGTTGTCTCGTTGCTCGTACGCAGCTCACCGCCGACCGGCCGGGCGTGAAAGCAGATGCTGAACTGTTGGCGGACCTCGCCGTCGTCGTACTGCATGACATGACCCGGGTCGGTGTAGATCCCTGACAGGTCGTCGACTTCGGCCTTAATGCCCGTCTCTTCCCAGACCTCTCGAATCACCGTGTCACTGATGGATTCGCCGACGTCGTGGCCACCGCCGGGAAGTGCCCAACGCCCGTTGTCGGATCGCTGAATCATGAGCACCTGCCCCGCGTCGTTCTGCACGAACGCGACGACCGACGGCACGACTGAGTTGGCCGGCGGGGCGTCCGGGTCGTGCAGGTAGTCGATGCGTCCCATGCTCAAGCTCCCGTGATGTCGTGGTCGGTCACTGGCCTGGCGCCTTCCCAGGTCTGCTGAACGCTATTGGCGAACGTGTCGAACAGACCCCCGCCGGGGAGCCGCCGCAGGTGAAGCACGGGAGCCATGTAAGCGCCGATGCCGTACACGTGCGTGTTGGCCAACATCTCGTCATCGGCGCGGTAGATCGAGTTGTAGAGCACCGTGTCGTGCAAGCGGAAGGTGATCTCGGGGTGGCTGGTGAACAGAGGGCGGTAGTTGAGTAGTGCGTTACGGATCTTGCTGTCCATGACGCGATGCCCTTCGTCGATGCCGCGTCGAATGACGGCCTCGCACTCTGGATCGCCCATCAGCACTCGGATGCGGACGCCGCTCTTGGACTTCTCTTTCAAGGTCGAGAAGAAGAGGGGGTCTTCAGCCAGGTAGATGCCGGCGTACACGAGGATGTCGATGCGCTCCGTGGCGCGCTCGCACATCTCACGCCAGAGGTCCGACGGCACGACGTGCCGATGAGGGTAGACAGTCGTGATCTCAGCCTTGCTCAGGTCGGCTGAGGAGTCCTGAACTCGGGAGTCTTCCCAAAGCATCGTCACATCGACGTTGAGCGCAGCCGCCGTGGCGTACTGATGGCGCCGGTACGGCACCTTGCCCTGCGTGATCCAGCGTTCCACGGTCTTCGGGTTGACCTTGATCCCGTCCGCGAGGCTCTGAACGGTCATGCCACGGGCCAACAGGGCTGACCGCAAGCGCTCGTTGGGCATCTTGTATCCCTCCGTGGGACATCTAGGGAGCTCTTGACGGTAGTCAGCTGATCGGGAGCTGTCCACGTAGGGGGTAACCAACTCCCCTGACCTGGGGCGATTCTGAATGTGCGCCAAGAAGTCCCGGCGCAAAACCAAGAGGTTCCGTCGGTGAGCTTGACGGACCCCTATGCAGTACCTGTAAAACAGGTATCGCAACACAGTGTCCGGAGAACCCCGAAACGGGATTCGCCGGCTGTGTTCGCAAGTGCTTGACCTGCAAGAACGCATGACCAGGAGCCCCGCGTTGGACGGGGGGAGGGCACCGGACAGTCGTCTGTTTCAGGCGATCCCTTGGCAGTCCGGATGGCAGACCGAAAGGTCAGGTCTCTGCCTACAAC